>NZ_DBMDDV010000028.1:0-37847 GCF_057431175.1 Gemmiger sp.
TTTGCCCCCGAAGCACGATGCGGGTACCGCAACCCGACATTATCGAGCATTTTGGCAACGCAGATGCCGTGCCGCAGCCGCCGGAGCGGTGCTTAAGCCGTCAGGCGGGAATTGTGCGGTGTTGCCTTAATACAATAACGCCGCAGCAACGGGAAATCACTTCCGTTACTGCGGCGTTTTTCTAAAGCCTCCCTTGTCAAAGGGAGGTGGCCGAGCTTCACGAGGCCGGAGGGATTCCTGCTGCCTTACGGAAGCAGCTCCATCCCCTCCTGCACCGCTTTGTCAATCGCAGTGCATACGCCTTCAAAATTTTTCATCACATCATTGTTTGCAAACCGTAGCACCCGCAGACCGTACTTTTGCAAAAACTTCGTGCGGGCCGCATCGCATACACGTCCGGCATCCTCAAAATGCTGCGAACCGTCCAGTTCCACCACCAGATTTGCCGCCGCACAGTAGAAATCAACAACATACTTGCCGACAACTTTCTGCCGCAGAAAGCGGATGGGATACCCCCGGAGAAAGTCGTACCAAAGGTGACGTTCTTCCTTCGTCATATCTTTGCGAAGCCTTCTGGCAATGGGAGTCAGCTCTTTGTTGTGCTTGCCGGTCATAAGTAATGATTCCTTTCGGTTTCTCGCAAGGCTGATGGCCTGGAATCCCTCAGTCGCCTTATCGGCGACAGCTCCCTTTGACAAGGGAGCCTTTTTAATAGAACCCAAAGCTCGGCAGCACTTCCAGGGCATCCGCCCACCAGGCGGGGATGGGCAGGCCGGATAGGGCCGGGTAGTAGAGCACAAACAGAACGGCCGCCGCCACGCACAGGCCGCCCGCAATGCGCCTGGCCCAGTCGCGGCGCTTCATGCGGGCCAGCACCAAGGCCAGCGCCGCCAGGCAGAACATGGAACTGGGGAAATAATGGTACAAGAACGTACACCGCGACACCAGCATCCAGGGGATCAGCTGCGTGCCGTACAAAATCAGCACGCCCGCGCCCTGGCGGCTGCCGCGCCCGCTGACCTGCCGCCACAGCAGGCCCACCAGCGCCGCCAGCCCGGCCAGCCAGATGACCGGCCCTGCCATGCCCACAATGCTGGCCTTGGTGCCGTAGGGCAGATAGCCGTTGCGGTAGTACCACACCGGGCGCAGGCCCAGCAGCCAGGTGTACCAGCGGCTCTCAAACGGGTGGGTCGCCTGCAAAGTGGAATGGTAACTATACATCGAGACCTGGCACTGCCACCAATCGCCCAGACTGAACGAAGGGTTGCGCCACCAGTACGGCAGGTAGGACGCAATGTAGATGCAGAGCGGCAGCAGCACATAGAACAGTACGCCGCCCACCGCCGCCGTGCGGAACTCTGCCCAGAAGCCGGGCTGCTTCTGCCGCCAGCGGGCGTACAGAACGCCCAGGTAGAGCACCGCCAGCCCGGCCCCGGCGTAGATGCCGGTCCACTTGGCTGCGCAGCCCAGGCCGAAGGCCAGCCCGCCCAGCGCCATCGGCAGAAGGGCGCTGTCCACGCCTGCCGTCAGCACCTGCTGGCAGTACCACAGCATGAAGTACGCCCCCAGCAGGATGAAAAACGTGCCGTAGACGTCAATCGTTGCCAGGCGGCTTTGGGAAAAACGCATGAAATCCAGCGCCAGCAGCACGCCGGAGACCGCCGCCACCCATGGCTTGCGGGTCAGGCGGCGCACAAAGCACCAGGCCAGCGGCACCAGCAGCACGCCGAACAGCGTACCGGAGAACCGCCATCCAAAGCCGGTCATGCCGAACATCGCGATGCCCACCATGATCAGATCCTTGCCCAGCGGTGGGTGGGTCGTCTCGTAGACAGGCATCTTGTGCAGCTGCTCATAACCGGTACGGCCATGGTAAATCTCGTCAAAATACATACTGTTCAGCTGGCTGATAGTGTCCGGCACAGCGGCCTGCTCATCAAGCAGCGCACCGCCGCCCGCTGCCGGCACCAGCTGCCCCGCCGCGTCGCGGAAGGCCAGCTCAAACAGCTGGGCGTTCTGCACGGTCACGGTCAGGGGCTGCCCTGACGCGGCGGCCACATCGTTGGCCGTCCAGCTGAAGCAGGTGCCGTAGTTCAGTTCTTTTTCAAAGACCACATTGCCCGCAGCGTCGGTCACGGTCATACTGCCGCCGAAGGAAATGCCCGGGTACACCCACAGCGAGATCGCGTCGCCCTGCGGCGTCACCGTCTCGGTCAGTACGGTATCGGTGGCGTCCAGCGGGTTCTGCGGCGCGGTGCGGCTGCCCAGGCAGGCAAAGCTCAGCACCGCCGTGGCCGCCGTCAATGCCAGCAGTGCACCCACCTCGCGGCGGGTCCATTTCGGCTGTGCGGCAGGCTGCGGCGGGGATTGCTCGGGTTCACGCTCCGGCAGGGGCAGCGTGTGGCCGTGGCGGGTGATATCCCACATGGCAAACAGCAGCAGCACAAAGCAGACCGTCTCGACCAGGCCGGTCAAGATCGCCACCGTGGAACTGGTGGCGCTGGTCAGCCATTCGTCGTCGGAGCCGGTCAGCGAGTAGACCGTGGCCAAGTTGATGAACCCGGTCAGCGACAGGCCCACCCCGGCCGCGTAAAGGCGGATATCGTCCCAATGCGCAGCGGCCAGCAGGGTCAGCAGCACGCCGGGCACCATGTAGCGCTCATGCATACAGTGGGCCAGCGTGAACACACCGATGCCGTAATACGCCGCCAGCAGCAGCGGCGAGAAGCTGCCGCCCCGGGCGCTGCGCACCGCAAAGTAGGCCAGGCCCGCCGTGACCAGCAGGATATTGAACCACCCCAGCTGCTGCCAGGTGATGCCCAGCAGTACCGTCTCTTCCAGGCCCTTCCAGTTGCCGCCCAGCGCCGCCATCCAGTTGAAGGCGTTGATGGTGGCGTAAGGGTAGCCGGACATCGTACCTGTGTACTTTTCTACCAGCTTAGGAAGCAACTGTGCGATGCCGAAAAACGGCAGCCCCGCCGCCAGCGGGGGCAGCAGTGCCAGCGCCGCACCGCCGAAGCAGCGGCCAAAGGCGCGGGGCTTATCTTCTTCCAGCGCGATAGCCGCCAGGTAGCAGGCCGCCAGCACCGGCCCGAACAATAGCGCCTGCGGCTTGATAGCCAGCGCCACGCCGAACCAGACGGCGGCGGGCAGGTAGCGGCGCTGTTCCAGCAGCAAAAAGCAGAGCAGCAGCGGCAGTGCGAATGCGCCGTCGATCTGCTTCCAGACGCCGGTGTCAAACAATAGCAGCGGGTTAAACGCTGTGAACGCCGCCAGCACCAGCGCCATGTGCTCCCCTACCCTGCCGCGCCGGGCTGTGGTATAAACCAGCGCCGCCCCCGCGCAGTCGCAGAGCGACGGCACAAGCGCCAGCAGAAAGTAGGTCCATTTGGACTCGTAGGCAATGTGCAGCGCGGCGCGGATGGCCCCCACCAGCCCCAGCACCCACAGGTAGCCGGGCGGGTAGTCGGCAAAGTAGCCCTCGCTGTAAAAGGCGGCGGGGCCCTCGGCGGCCAGCTTGTCACCCCAGGCCACAAAGCAGCTCATGTCGTAGGGGTAGCCCTCTGTCACAAGGGCCAGCACCAGCCGCAGCGCCAGCCCGCAGCCCAGCAGCAGCCAGAGGGTTTTGTTTTGTTTTTCGCGTTGTTTCGTCATATCATCACAAATCCCTGGTACAAAAGCAGGGGCCAGCCCGCGCATCCGCGCCCTGCGGCGCAGATGCGCAGGCCGCCCCTGCATCTGTTTTTGCTTACAGTTTTGCGATTTTCGGGCCCTGGGCAGTGTCGGTGACACTCCAGCCCATCTCGGTCAGCTGGGCACGGATGGCGTCCGCACGGCCCCAATCCTTGGCCTTCTTGGCGGCGGCGCGCTCCTCGACCAGCGCCGTGACCTCGGCGGGGATGCTGTCGGTCTTTTTGCGGTTGTACAGCAGGCCCAGCACGCCGGTCAGCTCGTCCATCGCCTTGGCGGCTTCTTCCAGCGTTGCCTTGTCGGAGACATCGGACAGCGTGTTGATGTCCTTGACCAGGTCGAAAATAGCGGCCAGGGCATCGGGGGTGTTCAGGTCGTCGTCCATGGCAGCCTTGAACTTTTTGCGCGCTTCTGCGCACTTCTCCACCAGCGCAGTGTCGGTGCCGTGGGCGTGCTCAATGGCGAAGTCCAGGTTGTCACGGCAGGTGTACATACGCTCAAGGCTGTTCTTGCAGCTCTCGATCAGCTCGACCGTGTAGTTCAGCGGCATGCGATAGCCCGCCGTCAGCATAAAGTAACGGATCGGCTCATAGCCGTACTTGTCGGCGATCTCGCGCACCGTGAAGAAGTTGTTCGCGCTCTTGGACATCTTCTCGTTGTTGATGTTCAGGAAACCGTTGTGCATCCAGTAGCGGCTGAAGGTGCAGCCGTTGGCGCACTCGCTCTGGGCGATCTCGTTCTCATGATGGGGGAAGATCAGATCTTGGCCGCCGGCGTGGAGGTCGATGGTCTTGCCCAGGTGCTTGCGGGCCATGGCGCTGCACTCGATGTGCCAGCCGGGACGGCCGTGCCCCCAGGGGCTTTCCCAGTAGGGCTCGCCGGGCTTGGCAGCCTTCCAGACCGCGAAATCGGCGGGATCCTCTTTCAGATCGTCGTCCATGCGGCTGCGCAGCTCACGGTTGCCGCTCTCGAGGTCGTCGAGGTTCAGATGGCTCAGCTTGCCGTAGCCGGGGTCAGACTTGACGCGGAAATAGACGTCGCCGTTGCGGGCCACATAGGCGTGGCCGCTCTCGACCAGATCCTTGACGATACCGATGATCTCGCCGATATGCTCGGTCGCGCGGGGGCGCACGGTGGGGGTCTTGACGTTCAGACCGTCAGAGTCCTTGATGTACTCGGCCTCAAACTTGCGGGCAACCTCCTGCATCGAGGTCCCCTCCTCCTGGCCTTTCTTGATGAGTTTGTCATCAATGTCGGTGATGTTGGAGACGTAGTAGACCTTGTTGCCGCAGTATTCCAGGTAGCGGCGCAGGGTGTCGAACACGATCATCGGGCGCGCGTTGCCGATGTGGATATAATTATAAACCGTCGGGCCGCAGACATAGATGCGGTATTCGCCCTCCTTCTGGGGGGTGAACTCCTCTTTCTGGCGGGTCATGGTGTTGAAGATCTGCATAGCTTGCACGTTCCTTCCTCTATATAGGGATACCTTTATTATAGCCAACACGCGGCGCGGTTGCAAGGGGGATTCAGCCGTTATTTGCGAATTGGGCGGCCAGCTCGTCCCACACGGCGCTGAAATTGTAAGGGAACCGCGCGTCCTCCTCGGCCAGATAGCTGCGGTAGGTGTCCAGCTCGGCCACAGTCGGGGCCTTGATGCGGCGGTAGGCCGTGATGGTGTAGCCGTTGCCCATGTCAAACTCCGCTGCAATCTCAAACGGCGCGTACTTTTCCTGGTTTTCCAGGAAAGCGGCGTCCATCTTCTCGGTGTGGTTGTTGGGGTCAAACGGCGTGCAGGTCAGCACGACCTGCGCCGTGAACAGTTCCTTCGGAAAGGCGTCGTTGCCGGGGTTACAGACACCGTAGGGCAAGATTTCGCGGATCGTCTCATCCGGCAGCGCCGACACGCGGAACACATCGGGGCTGTACACAACGCCGTGACAAATCATGTAGGCGGAGTTCTCGCCGGTGCAGTTTTCCCGCAGCCAGGCGTTGACCTCAGCCACCTGGGCCAGGTCGGCGCGAGGACTGTCCACATAGAAATACAGTCCGCTGTTGACAGCGTTTGGCAGAATGACCGGCAAAAGCTGGCTGCACGCGCCGAAGTTGAGGGCACACAGCACGCCCAGCACCGCAGCTACGGCGCGGCGGGGCCACGCCCAGGGCAGGTTGGCGATGAGCAGCGCACAGAGGAAGCAGCCCAGCAGGTAGAACGGTGCGACGGCCAGGGATTGGTGGTCGTCCATATTCTGCACCCGGGTCACAAGCAGCACGGTCAGCACCGCGCCGACAGCGGAGAGCATCGACAGGCTGCGGGCCTTGGATTTATACAATCCGTATAGTATGCCAACAAGCATGATTGCGAACACGAGCCAGCCCAGATAGACGCGCTGGTTGTTCAGCTCGGCCAAAAAGCCACCGGTCTGGTAGGTGGCGTAACGGTCGCTGTAATCTGCGCGGACGATGCGCCAGAACATGGGCAGCAGCGGCACGCCGACGCAGACCAGCGACGCCGCAGCAAATTTCACAAAACGCAGGGCCGCACTGCCCTGTTTGGCGCGGGCGGCCCGGGCCAGCGCCCAGACACCGTAGAGCAAATAGAACGCCACAACGGTAAACATATAGCTGCGGCGGGTCAGCATCAGCAGCCCGGTGAAGGCCGCCAGGCTGACGAGCCGTGCGGGGGCTGGGCCGCTGAAATCATACCCGACGCCCAGCGCAAACAGCATGAAGGCGAACGCCACACCCAGCAGATCCGGCATACCACGGTAGAGCGCAATGTGCAAAAGCGGCAGCAGCAGCACAAACGCCATGGACAGCGCTGTGAAGAGCCGCGGCGCTTTCGACTGCACTTTTTGACGAAACACCGTCAGGAAAATCCACGCACTGTAATAGACCAGCGTCGGGATCAGCAGCGCACAGAGCAGCGCGAAGGTGTTGGCCGTGCGGGGCGTGAACATGAAAAACGGCTCGGCCAGCAGGTTGATGACCAGCGGCGCGTAGTCGTTGAACCAGGTCTTATAGATGGTGGAACCCACGCCGGTGAACACGCCGTCGGCGAAGTTGGATTCCAGCCGCACCTGCAAATTGTAGTAGGTGGCGTTGTCCCACAGGTAGAGGCTTTGACGGCCCACCATGGCGTGCAGGTAGAACGCCGCGCTGGCCGCAATGCAGATACCGAGAATGACGGCATCTGCCTTTGTCAGCTTTGCGCCGACGGCCCTCGCCGCACGGCGGTAGAGGCAGAACACGCCCAGCACCGCCGTGCAGGAGAGCAGCAACAGCCAGATATCCACCGGATTGCGGCCGCTGCCCAGCATATCCACGGCTTGCAGCCCCAGGACAAAATGCGCCGCGGTGCTGCACACAAACTTGACTGCAAACACACACAACAAAACCAGGACGGCCCGCTCCAGGCGGGTCATCCTGCGATACAACGTATAAAGTTTCGTTCGGAGTTTTGCCATTATTTTGCCTGCATGAACAGCTTACGGTTCTGCCACAGGTAAATGCCGCCCGAAAGCACGGTGGCCGCGCCGCACAGCCAGCAGAGCACGATGGTCACAAAGCTGACAACACCCACATCCGTCGGCCCGGCCAGCGCACCACCGAAGTAGTAGAAGATGATGGTCAGCATCTGCAGAACGGTCTTGACCTTGCCCCACATATTGGCGGCAATGACCGTGCCGGTCTCGGCGGCCAGCATACGCACGCCGGCAACCGCAAACTCACGGAACAGGATGACCGCCAGCACGATGGGCGAACAGACGCCATCCGTAACCATATAAATGAAAGCGGCAGTGGTCAGGCACTTGTCGGCCAGGGGGTCCATAAACTTGCCGAAATCGGTGACAAGGTTATTCTTGCGGGCCAGGTAGCCGTCCAGAAAATCCGTGAAGCTGGCCACGGCAAAGATAATGCCCGCTGTCAGCATGAATGCGGCGTTGAAATCCGCCGTGCCATAGTGGGACAGTGCCGCAAATATCATGAACACAGGCACCAGAACCACACGCATCATCGTCAATTTATTAGGCAGATTCATACATCAATCCTCCAGCTTTTCTTCCACATAACCGTACAGGTCGTAGGTGTCGGAATCGGTGATGGTCACGTTGTAGAACGCGCCGGTCTCCAGCGGGGTGTCGGCAGGAGTCAGCACATTGCCGTCAATTTCAGGGCAGTCAGCCTTGGTGCGCAGCAGGTACATCCCGGTCTCCTCGTCGATGCCGTCGCAGATGCACTCGTAGGTGTTGCCGACCTTCTCGCCCTCGCGCTCGGCGCTGACTTCGGCCTGCAATTCCATGATGTGGTCGGCGCGGCGCTGCTTGGTTTCCTCGTCGAGCTGGTTGGGCATCTTCGCGGCCACGGTGTTTTCCTCGGCCGAGTAGGCAAAGCAGCCCAGGCGGTCAAATTTGACGGTCTTGACGAAGTCGCACAGCTCGGCGTACTGCTCCTCGGTCTCGCCGGGGAAGCCCGCGATCAGCGTGGTGCGCAGCGTGATACCGGGGATGGCAGCCCGCAGCCGGGCGATGGCATCCTCGATCTCCTTGCGGCCGCCACGGCGGTTCATCGCTTTCAGCACGGCGTCGTCGCAGTGCTGGATGGGCAGGTCAAGATAGGGCACGACCTTGGTGTTGCGGACGAGGGCCGCAATAAATTCATCGCTGATACGTTCAGGATAGGCGTACAGCACGCGAATCCAGCGGATACCGTCGATTTCCTGCAAGCGGTCCAGCAACTCACAGATGGCACCGGGTTTGCCCCAGTCCTCACCATAAGCAGTGGGGTCCTGGGCAACCAGAATCAGCTCCCGCACGCCCTCGCCAGCCAGCCAGCGGGCCTCGGCCACACAGTCGTTGATCTCGCGGCTGCGCAGCGCACCGCGGATCAGCGGGATGGCGCAGTAGTAGCAGCCGTTGTTGCAGCCCTCGGCAATTTTTAAGTACGCATAGTGGCGCGGGGTTGAGATGACGCGGGCACCGCCCAGCGGCATATCGCTCTTGGGGCCATAGCTCTCAGTCTGGCCTGCGCCGTCGGCACACAGGCGGCGCACAATGGCGGGCAGCGCGGCGTTAGAGCCGATGCCGACGACCGCGTCCACCTCAGGGATCTCCTGGATGATCTGTTGCTTGTAGCGCTCGGCCAGGCAGCCGGTGACGATGACCTTGAGGGCCGGGTTCTGCTGCTTGTACTGGCAGGCCATCAGGATATTCTCGATGGCCTCGGTCTTGGCGGACTCGATAAATCCGCAAGTGTTGATGATGATGATGTCCGCCTCGGCCGGGTCGCCCACGGTGGTGTGGCCGTCCTTGATGAGGGCATGGCAGAAAACGTCGGCGTCCACCTGGTTTTTCGGGCAGCCGAGAGAGATAATGGCAATTTTCATTGGGTAGTCCTTTATAATTGGTTTAATTTTTGAATATCGCATTGGTTGCAGGGTGCGGCGGCAGCGACGGCCTGCGGGGCGGCAGATGCTTGCCGGAAATTGTAGGGCGGCCAGCCCTCTGGCCGCCGCGGAGGGGTCAAGACCCCTCCCTACATTGCGAACCGGTAAGGGGATGCAATCGACAGGCCGAGGGCCGGGCATGCCCGGCCCCTACAGTGCGGTGCGGTTTACTCGTCGTCGGATAAGACCTCACGTATGACCGCGTGGCTGAACCCGCGCCTGGCCAGAGCGGCGGCGACCTGGTCGCGCTTGCCCGCAGCCAGCTTGGCGGCGTACTGCCGCTCCACCAATGCCCGGGCAGTGGCGAGTTCCGGGTTTTCGCCGTCTTCGCCCTCGGCAAACAGCTCCTCCACCACCTCGGCGGCGGTGTCGCGGTCGATACCTTTTGCCGACAAATCGTTTAAAATTTCACGGCGGGATTTTCGCTTGCGCAGCAGCTCCGCTGCACGGCGGCGGGCAAACCCGGCATCGTTCAACAAGCCCAGCTCCCCCGCCCGCGCCACGGCGTAGGCGGCGCTGTGGGCGTCGAACTTACGGCAGAGCTTTTGGTATAGCTCCCCCGCCGCATGGTCGCGCAGGGCCAGGTAATCCATGGCCTTGTCCAGTGCGCGGCGGGTCTCGCTTTTCTTGCGCAGTTCCTCAATTTTCCACTCTTCCAGGTCATCATCCTGATGCAGCCCGGCATCGGCAAAGGTGTTTTCATCCAGCGAGAATGCAAATTCACCGTCAAAAAACAGCGCAAGTCTGCCTTTCTTTGTCTCTTTGATTTGCGTCAATCGCGGCATGGGTTATTCATCGACCATAATATCGAGGTCTACCTCGCTGCCGGTGGTTTTGGCAGCAGGGGCGGCGGGGGCTTCACCGGCGGCGACCGGCTTGACGATCTCGCTGGGGTCCAGCGGCTTGACGGTGCCCTTCTTGCCGGCGGCCAGCAGACGGTCGGCGTTGGCGCGGACGATCTTTTCGATCTCGTCGGAGACTTCGGGGTGATCTTTCAGGAACTGCTTTGCGTTGTCGCGGCCCTGGCCCAGGCGCATTTCTCCGTAATTGAACCACGCGCCGCTCTTCTGCACGACACCCAGCTTGACGCCGAGGTCAAGGATTTCGCCGATCTTGGAGATACCTTCGCCGAACATGATGTCAAACTCGGCCTCACGGAACGGGGGTGCGACCTTATTTTTGACGATTTTAGCGCGGGTGCGGTTGCCGATGAATGCGCCGGTGGAGTCCTTCAGACCCTCGATACGGCGCACGTCGATACGCACGCTGGAATAGTATTTCAGTGCACGGCCGCCGGTGGTGACTTCGGGGTTGCCATAGACGATGCCGACTTTTTCGCGCAGCTGGTTGATGAAGATGCAGACGGTGTTCGTCTTTCCGATAACGCCGGTCAGCTTGCGCAGGGCCTGGCTCATCAGGCGGGCCTGCAGGCCGACATGGCTGTCGCCCATCTCGCCCTCAATTTCGGCGCGGGGCACCATGGCGGCAACAGAGTCGACAACGACTGCGTCAATCGCGCCGGAGCGCACAAGGGCCTCGCAAATTTCCATGGCCTGTTCACCGGTGTCCGGCTGGCTGACCAGCAGGCTGTCGATATCGACACCCAGGGCGGCGGCGTAGGTGGGGTCGAGGGCGTGCTCAACATCGATGAAAGCGACCTCGCCGCCCATCTTCTGGGCCTCGGCCAGAATTTGCAGTGCCAGCGTGGTTTTACCGGAAGATTCGGGGCCGTAGACCTCAACGATACGGCCGCGGGGCACGCCGCCGATGCCCAGCGCCAGGTCGAGGCCCAGGCTGCCGGTGGGGATGGCGTCGACCTGCATCGTGACGTTGGCGCCCAGCTTCATGACGGCACCCTTACCGAACTGCTTTTCGATCTGCGCCAGCGCGGTTTCCAGCGCGGCCTTTTTATCGGCGGCAGGGCCTGCCGTCTTGGGGGTGGTATCTTTTTTAGCTGCCATGTTGCGTTTCTCCTTTTATATGCAAAGTAAGGTTATGATTTGCGTTTGCCTCTATTATATACGATTTACGAACAGATTACAACATTTTGTTGTGCGTTTTGTGTCCCATAGACCGGATTTTCAGGCGGTTTTTTCAATTTTTTTGCAGCAAAACAACCCGGTCGTTGCCGCCGTAGTCCTTGCGGCAGCTGCCGTTGGCCCAGCCGTGGGTCTCGCCCAGGGCCAGCACATCGGCGGCCTGGGCATAGCCAATCTCCATGACCAGCCAGCCGCCCGGGCGCAGTGCGGCCTTGTAGCGGGTCGTCAGCAGGCGGTAAAAATCTAGGCCGTCCGCGCCGCCATCCAGCGCCATGGCGGGTTCGTGGGCCGTCTCGGGCATCAACGCCCCCATTTCCGGCCCGGTCAGGTAGGGTGGGTTAGAGATGATGAGATCAGCGTACTCTTCGGACAGCAACTTATAATAGGTAAAGACGTCGGCCTGCATAGTACGCACGCCGCTGTCCGCCGTGTTGGCGGTCAAATAGGGCCAGGCGTCGGGGCTTTTTTCCACGCAGGTCACGTCCGCGCCGGGGACATGGCGGGCAATGCCCAGCCCCAGGCAGCCCGTGCCCGCGCAGAGGTCGTAGACCCGCGGCGACGGCACGCCTTGCAGCAGCTCGATGGCCGTCTCGCAGACGACCTCGCTGTCAGCCCGGGGGCAGAGCACGCCGGGGCCGACTTTGAGCGAAAAGTCCATAAAATCCCACTCGCCTAAAATATATTGCAGCGGCTCTCGCGCAGCGCGGCGTTCGGCCAGCGCGGCCAAGCGGGCGGCCTCGGCTTCGGTAGGGCCGTCGTCCAGGCGCGGGTCACGGCGGGTCACAAAGCGGTAAAGTTCCGCCGCGTCAAACCGGGCGTCGGGCACACCGGCGGCGGACAGCCAAGCGCAAAGGGCCTGAAATTCAGCGTTCACCAGCGGGCTTCCTCCTGATTCTCGGGCAGGACGGGCGTGACGGCGGCAATGGCAACCTCGATCATTGAGTCGTCAGGTTCAAAGGTCGTCAGTCGCTGCATCCACAGCCCGGGCTGTGAGACGATCTTGGACAGCAGGCTGTCCGAGCGGCCCGCCCATTTCAGAATTTCATACGAAATACCGACTAAAAGTGGGAACATACACAGCTTGTACACCACGCGCAGGGCCGTGCTGGTCCAGGGCAGCACCGCATACAAAAAGATGCTGATAATGATGACGAGAATCATAAAGCTGGTGCCGCAGCGGGGGTGGAAGCGGCTCTGTTTGCGGATGTTTTCCACTGTCAGGGGCAGCCCGGCCTCGTAACAGGCGATGGTCTTATGCTCGGCACCGTGGTACTCAAAGACGCGGTGCAGTTCCTTGAAGCGGGTGCAGAGGAACATATACCCAAGGAAGATGACCATTTTCAGTACGCCTTCCAGGATGACGCGCGGCCAGCGGCCCAGCGGCGCGGCCCGCATGACAAGGCCAGTCAAAAACGTGGGCAGGAAGGTGAACAGGAACAGCGCCAGCGCCACGCCGACGAAAGCCGCGCAGGTCATCATGGCATTCTGCACGGCGGGGGTGGCGTGTTCCTCGAACCATTTGTCCAGCTTGGACTCGGCGGGTTCGGTCTCCCCCTCCATGGCGACGTCGGCAGCGTGCATCAGGTATTTGTAACCCTTATAGAGGTTTTCGGCCATGTTGCAGACGCCGCGCACCAGCGGGACTTTATTGTACCAGCGGGTCGTGACGGTGTCGTAGGTCAGATCAATGCTGCCGTCCGGCTTGCGCACCGCGCAGCAGATTTTCTCCGGTCCGCGCATCATGATGCCCTCCATCAGGGCTTGCCCGCCGACGGAGGTGCGAAATTCTTTGGACATAAGTGCTCTCCTTTGTTTCTTTGCCTTCTCCCTTGGGACTGCGCCCGCAGGCGCGTGTCGGAGCGCAACCGCCGAAGGTGGCTCTTAGCGCGGAGGCTGAAGGTGGCCCCGCAGGGCCGGATGAGGGGCGGGTGTGCCGTCATTGCCCGGTAAAGGGTGCTGCGGCAAGGTCGCCCCTCATCAGTCCGCTTCGCGGACAGCTTCCCCCTCGGGGGAGGCCTTAAATCTTTTCATGCAGATGTTCTTGCCCGGGGTGGTAGATGGGCAGGGTGACGGTGACGGTCGTGCCCTGACCCAGGGTCGAGTCGATATCGAATCGGCCGCCCAACGTCTGGACGATCTCATCAACGACGGCCAGGCCGATGCCCGAGCCGCGCACCGAGTTCTTTGCCTTGAAGAATTTCTGCTTGACCTTCTCGAGGTCATCTGCCGCGATGCCCCGGCCCTGGTCGCGGATGGACGCCGTGACCGTGACCGGGGTGCGGCTCAATTCCAGAAAAATCGTACCGCTCGGTTCGGAATATTTTATCGCATTATCGAAGAGATTCACAAACACCTGCCGCAGGCGTGCGGGATCGGCCCAGACCGGGTAGGGTTCCTCCGGCTCGGAATAGACGAGCTGCATCCCCTCCTGGCGGATACGTGCCTCGACAAAAAGCGCTGCGTCGGTGGCCTCGGCCACAAAATCCAGCACCTGACAGTTCATTTTGATGCCGTTTTGCAGGCGGGAGAAGTCGAGCAGCTCCTCCACCATCGTGTAGAGACGGTCGGTCTCGGTGCCGATGACCGACAGGCCGCGGCGGTAATTTTCATTCGTTGGGTCGTCGATATTTTCAATCGTCTCGACCCAGCCTTTAATGGAAGTCAGCGGGGTGCGCAGCTCATGGCTGACCGACGAGATAAACTCGTTTTTCAGCCGCTCGGTCTCGGCCAGGTCCTCGGCCATTTGGTTGATGGTCTTGCACAGGCGGCCAATTTCATCGTTGTATCGTGTATCCGGAAGGCGGACTTTCATGTCACCCTTGGCAATTTTCGTTGCGGTGGCTTCCACCTCACCCAGGGGGCGCACGATGGAGCGCACAAAAAACAGGCCGCTCCAGACGGTAAAGGTCAGCACCAGCACGCCCAGGCCAATGCAGATGGCAATGGTGCGCCACCACCGCGCGTCCACCAGCGAGAGGCTTGTCACCATCCGCATGGCGGCGATGCTGCCCGCCGCGTAGGGCACGAGCATCGTCACGGCCATGACGCGCTCGCCGTTGGGCGTTGTGAAGATGGCCGACCCCATGCCGTTGGCCGAGGTAAGCGCCCGGCCATAGTCGGTGCCGTCGGTCAAGTCGCGGCTCATGGTGCCGCTGCTGGTCGCCAGAATGACGCCCTGGCCGTCCAGCAGCATGAACTCGAACTTGTCCTTCTCGTCGAACTGCTCAACCACGCGGCGCAAGGCCTGGCCGCGGCTTTCGGCGGTGGTCGCAGTATTCCCCGCCGTGCCGGTGGCCTGCAAGCGGCCCACGACGGTGGAAAAACGGCTTTCCATCGCACGTTCCACCCCGCCGTAGAGGTCATTGTAGCTGTAATACAGGAACAGCCCCTCGGCAATCGCCAGCACCAGCACGGTGATGAGCAGGCTGCCGCGTATCCAGCGGCGGATGATACTGCTAGACTGCATGAGGGGAACCTCCTTTCTGGGGGGATTTTTTGGGGGCTGAAGTGTCAGGTCGTGATAAAGGCAAGGAGGATATGCGGCGGCCAGAGGACTGGCCACCCTACGAAAGCAGCCGTCAAACCCTTATTACGCGTTCCACCGGTACCCGTACCCCCACACGGTCATGATGTGCTGGGGGCTGCTGGGCTCGTCCTCGATTTTCATGCGCAGGCGGCGGATGTTCACATCGACAATTTTTACGTCGCCAAAATAGTTCTTGCCCCAGACGCCCTCCAGGATTTTTTCACGTACCAACGCCGTAGCCGGGTTGCGGAAGAACAGCTCCATGATCTGGAACTCCACTTGGGTCAGGTCGATGGGCGTGCCGGACTTGTACAGAATGCGGCTCTTTTCGTCCAGCACGAACGGCCCGCTGACCAGTTGCTCCGGCTCCTCGGCAGGTTTGGGCACACTGCCGCTGCTGCCGCGGTAGATGCGCCGGGTCAGCGCCTCCAGGCGGGCAATCAGCTCCGACACGGAAAATGGCTTGGTTATGTAATCGTCCGCGCCGATGGACAGGCCGCGGATCTTGTCGCTCTCCTGCCCTTTGGCCGACACAATGATGATGCCGATATCGCTGTCGTCGCGGCGGATGGTTTCGCACAGGCTCAGGCCGTCCATGCCCGGCAGCATAATGTCCAGCAGCGCCGCATCACAGCGCTCACCGCCGTGCATCAGCTCCAGCGCACGCTCGGCGCTGGGGGCTTCCACCACTTCCCAGCCCGCCATTTTCAGGTTCAGGGCTACCATTTCGCGGATGCTGGCTTCGTCCTCGACCAGTAAAACTCGTTTCATACAACAGGTTCCCTTCCTTATTTTAATTGGAACCCAACAGCACGGTGTTCTGGCTGATGGTGTCCAAACTCAATCCGTAATAGGGTGTGACCACCCGCGCCTGCAGCTGCTGGCTGCCGATGTTGGCAATGCGCAGGTAGTTCCCCACGCCGGTGGCCGCGTTGTCGGCCGGGTCCACGACCCGCATTTCGCAGTAGACCGTCGTGCCCTCGGCGTTGCAGAGCAGCCAGCCCGTGCCGCTCTGGTTCGAGCGTATCAGCACACTGCCGTGCATTGACTCCGGCAGCTGCATGAAAAAGTTGTACTCGCTGTCGTACACGCCAAACCGGCTGTTGCCGCCGGCCGCCGAGGTGTAATCCTTCCAGAGCGCAAAACTCAGGCGCTTGTCCATCGGCGTTTGCAGCGTACCGCCGTCGTCGATCTCCACCGGGATGTCCACGGTGCCGTTGTTATCAATGTCGCAGCTCAACAATTCGCTGTGGTAGCGCAGGGTGCTGCGCTGGATGTCGCTCAAACCACTGGGGCGGTAGGGCTGCAAAAAGCCGGTCTCGGCGTCGTACAAAATAATGTCCGACACCAGGCCGCTGGCCCCGGTCCAGGCGTCCATGACCAGGTACATACCGTCGTCGCTGCCGGTGCCCGCGTGCAGGGCTGCGCAGCTGCTGTACACGCCCTCGCCTAGGTTCAGCGTTTGGGTCGAGCGGAACTCGCCATCGTTGGCGGTCAGTAATTGCAGCGTCACGCCTCCCAGTTCGCTGTCCGGCGGCAGGGCCAGCACAAGGTCCTGCGTGTCGCCCTTGCCGGTGAAGTCGGCGACGATCATGTCGGTATAGCTCTTGCTTATGACCGTAGACAGCGTAGCACCGTCATATTGGTAGACCACCAGATATTGATCCCCCTGGGGCGAGATGTACCCGGCCAACAGCTGCTGGCTGGTGGTGTCGCGCAGGTGCGCGGCAGAAAAGCTCTGCACCTCGCTGGTCAGGCCCTCGATGGCGTGGCTGACGCGCCAGCCGCTGTCGCCGCTGGGCTCCAGCACAGCCAGCCAGACGTTGGAGCTGGTCGTGTCGGTGGTGTAGAGGATGGCTGCCTCGTCGGTGCCGTCGCCGTCCCAGTCGCCGAAGGCGAAAGGCGAGAGGAAGTCACCGTTGGCGGGGTATTTCAGGGTGGCGCTGCCGCCCAGATAGCTGTTCAGCGCCTTTTGCAGGGCCGCGCTCTCACCGGAAAGCTGCGGCGCGCGCAGCAGGGTCTCCACGTTCCCCTCCGCGCTGCACCCCGCCAGTAAAAGCGGCACAAGGAGCAGCGCGGCGATTTTTTTCATCATGGCGGTCTGCTCCTTTCTCACATAAATATACGAATATAGTATACCACATTTACGGCAGCGCCGCAATGCCTAACAGCATCAGCAGGGTGCCTGCCGCCGCACCAAAAATGCCCGCAGCGCGATGTTTGGCTGCTAGGGCCTGGGGCAGCAGCTGGGCCAGGGCCACCCATACCATAATACCCGCCGCCAGCACGACCGTCCCCGTCAAAAAGCCGGGTGTAAAAAACCGGCGCAGGAACAGCCAGGCCAGCACCGCCCCCAAGGGTTCCGCCAGCCCGGAGACAAGCGCCGCCAGCACACCGGCTGCGCGGCTGCGGGTCGCGTAGGCAAAGGGCACCGCCACGGCAAGGCCCTCCGGGATGTTGTGCAGTGCAATGGCCGCCGCAGTGCGCAGACCCAGCGCCGGGTCTGCCGTCCCGGCGAAGAATGTGAGTACGCCCTCGGGGAAGTTGTGCAGCAGCAGTGCCGCGCCGGTGATGAGGGCCGTGCGCATGGCCGCCGCGCGGGCCGGGTCGCGGCCCTGACCAAAGCGGTCGGCCAGCTCGGATTCCTCGGGCAAAAGTCGTCCCAGCAGCGCAGCGGTCAGCATTCCCAGTGCCAGCAGCGACACCGCCGCCCCGCCGCTGCCCAGCGGCGGCAGGTAAGCGGCGTAAAAATCCAGCGCTTCGGGCAGCAGATCGGTCAGTGACGCCGTGAGCATGACCCCGCCCGCAAAGCCTGCGCTGGCCGCCAGCAGCCGTTCTGTCGGTGTGCAGAGCACCGCCAGCGCCCCGCCCAATCCCGTGGACAGCCCGGCAATCGTGGTAAGTACAATCGGTGAAGTTTGCATAGGTACGCCCCCAATCTTTAGATTTGTAAATGTATACGGTGCGCAGGGCAGCATATGACAAGAGGACAGGGGTGTTCTTTGGCGGGAGAGTATGATATACTTGATTTAGCATATCAAATCGGAATTTGAAAGGAGAAAACTCATGTATCCGTTAATATCTGTTTTTATTATAGTAGTTGGTGCGCTACTATTGGTTTTTGCAAATAAAATTATAAAAAATAACAAGGTTAATCGAATTGGCATTAAAGTGGTTGGCGGTATTCTAATTATAGTTGGTTTACTTCTGCTGTATTTTTTATTATCAGGAAAATTGACATTGCCATTATCTAAGTAAGTGAAATTCCAGTTTGTAAGGATAAGCGGGTATTTATGGGAAACTGCGGGCCGGGCATACCCGGCCCCTACGGATGCACACAACATAAAAAGGCGCTGCTATCTATCTGACAGCAACGCCTTTTTATTTTATTTCGTGTTCCGCCCTTAGTACCCGCTGCCGGCCTCGCCGGAGGTGAGCAGCTTGACGGCACGGGAAGTGCCCAGGCGGTCCGCGCCGAGGTCGAGGAACTTCTCGATGTCCTCAACGGTGGAGATGCCGCCCGCAGCCTTGATCTTGCAGCGGCCCGCAACGTGCTTGGCGAACAGCTCAATGTCGTGGAAGGTCGCGCCGCCGGTGGAAAAACCGGTGGACGTCTTGATGAAGTCAGCACCGGCCTCGGGGACGATGTCGCACATCTTGATCTTCTCTTCCTCGGTCAGCAGACAGGTCTCGATGATGACCTTCAGCACCTTGTCGCCCACGGCGGCCTTGACGGCGGCAATGTCGTTGCGCACATCGTCGTACTGCTTGTTTTTCAGCCAGCCGATGTTGATGACCATATCGACCTCGGACGCGCCGTTCTCAACGGCAGTTTTGGCCTCAAAGGCCTTACTGGCGGTGTCCATAGCGCCGAGGGGGAAGCCGACGACGCAGCAGACCGGCACACGGCCCGCCATGTACTGGGCGGCCTGCTTGACATAGCAGGTATTGATGCAGACAGAAGCGCAGTGGTTGGCGATGGCCTCGTCACACAGGGTCTGGATCTGGGGCCAGGTAGCCTCGGGCTTGAGCAGGGTATGGTCGACCTTGCTCAGCATTTCTTCTTTCGTGTATTTCATCGGAAATTTTCCCCTTTCTCACAGCGCTTGCACAGGCGCGCCTGATGCAGACCCAGCGCCGCAAATACGATGGAGGTGATGCTGACCGTGGCACCGATGATGCCCAGGATCAGCCCCACCAGACGGAATGCATGACCGCGAACTTTCTGTTTCATAGGGGATGCCTCCTTTTTGGGACGTAATTTTTTGTGCACCAGCTGCTTTGCTCCGTGGGTCAGCAGCGGGTGCCTCAGTGCGAATTTGGCTACCTTAAAAATAAGCATGGCTGTCTCCTTCCCGGTTCAAGTCACTTCTTTTTAAAGATAAACAATTTGCTGAAAACATAGTTGGACAAAATGACGATGACCTGGCTGAACAGCTTGACGCCCATCGCCCACAGCTTGCCGTTGGCAGCGGCGAAAGCGACGTGCGGACCGACCAGGCTGACGCCCACCCAGATAATGAGCTGGTCCATGACCATCGTTGCGATGCGGCAGGACACAAACTGCCCGAACTCTGCCAGGGCTGCCTTGCCTTTGTTCTCGCTCTTGAACACAAAGGTGTGGTTTGTCCAGTAAGCAAAGAGGATGCAGATGATGTTGTCGATGACATTGCCGATACCCGCCGCAAAATCCGTGCCGAACGCCGCCTGGAAGGCCGCGAACACGACCAGGTTCAAGAGCGTTGCCACCCCGCCGAAGAATAGGTAGGCCAAGCCCTCGTAGTATTTTTTGATGAAGCCTTTGAGTTTTTGCATGATGTACCCGTTTTATTTGTAGGGGCGGGCATCGCCCACCCGCGGGGCGTCGAGGACGCCGTCCCCTACAACGTTCTTATACAAAAGGGGCCTGCCTGTTACAACAGGCAGGCCCCTTGCGGTTGCTCAGACTTATTCAGCGTCCTCGCCGTTCTCGTCGAGGCAGGCCTTCATGGACAGGCTGATGCGCTTGCGGTCGAAGTCAACTGCGGTCAGCTTAACGCGAACCTCGTCGCCAACCTTCAGCACATCGGAAACCTTGTTCACGCGCTCGTTGCTGATCTCGCTGATGTGAACGAGACCGTCAATGCCCGGCATGATGCGGACGAAAGCGCCAAACTTGGTGATGGAGACAACGGGAGCGGTGAACTCAGTGCCAACGGGGACTTCGTTCTCCAGCTTGACCCAGGGGTTGTCCTCTTCCTTCTTGTAGCCCAGGGAGACCTTCTGGTTTTCGGGATCGTAGCTCTTGACGTAGACTTCGATCTCGTCGCCGACCTTGACGACCTCAGAGGGATGCTTGATGTTGTTCCAGCTCAGCTCGCTGATGTGGCACAGGCCATCGACACCGCCCACGTCAACGAAAGCGCCGTAAGAAGTCAGGCTCTTGACAACGCCCTTGTACTGCTTGCCGACCTCAACATTGGCCCAGAACTCCTCGCGCTTGGCCTTGTTGGCCTCGGCAGTGACCTTGTTGATGGAGCCGACGATCTTGCGGCCGGCACACTCGGTGATGACCAGCTGAACGTGCTGGCCAACCAGCTTGGTGTAGTCCTCGTCGCGGCGCATGGTGGCCTGAGAGCGGGGAACAAAGACGCGAACGCCCTTGACGTTGACAACAACGCCGCCCTTGTTGGCTTCCATGACATCGCCTTCCATGACGGTGCCGTTCTCGGCAGCCTCGGAGACGTCCTTCATGCCCTTCTGGGCCTCAAAACGGACGCGGGACAGGGTGTCAACACCCTCCTGGTCGTTGGTCTTAACGACCACCAGATCCAGATCGTCGCCCTCTTTAACAAGGTCTTCCATCTTGGCGTTGGGATCATGGCTCATCTCGCGCAGGGGCACAATGCCGGTGTGCTTGGAACCATCGATGCCGACGGTGCATTCCGTCGGAGAAACGCTGATGACCTTGGCTTTTACAATCTTGCCTGCGTACAGGGGCTTTGCTTCGGATGCGGCGAGCATCTCCTCAAAGCTCATGTCGTCACGGATTTCACTCATACTGTTAAGTACCTCCTCAATTATAGACGAAGGCGTTGAAGCCCCGGCCGTCACGCCCACCACCGCAGCACCGGCAAGCCAGCTTGGGTCGAGTTCATCAGCAGTCTCGACGTTGATGGCTTTGGTATGCCGCGCGGCGACCTGTAACAGCTTTTGGGTATTGGAAGAATGATGACCACCAATGACGACCATGCGGTCGCATTTTTGGCTGAGGTCTTCCGCTTCCTGTTGCCTCGCCCACGTTGCATTACATATTGTATCAAAAATTTTGGCTTTTGTACACTCTTTTTTTAAAAAACCTTTGCAATTTTCCCAACTTTCCACGCGAAACGTCGTTTGTGCGACCACGTAGATGGATTCTTGTTGCAAAAGTTCAGGGAGCAATTTTTGCAGTTGCTCCAAATCGGCAAAAACCCGCACCGGGCCTGTTGTATGGCCTACAATCCCCTGCACTTCCGGGTGGTCAGCGTCGCCAGCGACCAGCAAAAGCGCACCGATTTTGTCTGCTTCCATAGCAATTTTATGGATTTTTGCTACAAACGGGCAGGTGGCATCGTGATACGCCAGGCGGCGTGTGCTTATTTTATCATAGACAGTTCTGGGCACGCCATGACTGCGGATGATGACCTCGTACCCATCGGGTACGGCGTCGATATCGGGGCAGGTCACAGCGCCTTTTTCTTCCAGGTCGGCTACGACCTGGGCGTTGTGGATCAGCGGGCCAAGGGTCGCAACTTTGCGTCCCTGCGCCAATAAATCATAGGTCAGCTTGACAGCGCGGTCCACGCCGAAGCAGAACCCGGCTGTTTTTGCACGGATGATTTGCATATTATGCGTCTCCTTTTGGCAGCTGCGGCTTGTCGGTCGTTTCGGGCACATCCACGGCGGGAGCGGGGTTCTCGGCAATCTGCGGGGTGAAGGCGTTGTCCGCCAGCAGCTGTTCCAACTCGTCGCGCAGGCGGTTCTTCATGCGGCGCAGCTCGGCCATTTTGTGGCTCTGGTCTTTAATTTGCAGATCCTCGGCAGGGATAGCCTCACCGAACACGATGCGGATTTTACAGAACAGGTGCATTTTACCGTCCTTGGTGCCGTAGATGATGCGCACCGGCAGCATATCGGCCCCGGCTGCGGCGGCAATGACGAACGCGCCGCTTTTGATCATGCCCAGCTTGCCGGTTTTGGTGCGGGTGCCCTCGGGAAAGACCATGATGCCTGTACCATTTTTGCACTCATTCGTCAGCTTTTCCACGATGGTTGTGTCGCCCTTGCCGCGCTCAATGGCGACCGCGCCCATGCAGCGCAGGAACCACCCGGCCAGCGGATTTTTAAAGAGTTCTTCCTTTGCCAAAATGCGCAGCCGTTTCCAGTCAAACACCGTTATAGCGACGAAAACAGGATCCAGATTGGCGATATGGTTCGGCGCAATGACATAAGCGCGGCCATCGCGGACGGCTTTCAGATTCTCGCGGCCGATGACCTCAAACCGCCAGATGATGTGCGCCAGCACCCAGACAATGGGCAGCAGAATCCAGTATAAAAGCATAAGCTGCCCCCTCAGATATGCGCAAGAATGGTGCGCTTCAGCAGGTCAAAGCTCTCCTGCAAACCGATGTCACTGGTGTCCACCAGAATGGCGTCCGCAGCCTGTTTCAGCGGGGCGACGGCGCGGTGGCTGTCCTGATAGTCGCGCTGCTGGATATCTGCCAGCACCGTGGCGAAGTCGGCGGGCTGGCCCTTCTCGGCCAACTCCTTGGCGCGGCGCTGGGCGCGGGCCTCGGCGCTGGCGGTCAAGAAAATCTTGACGGTGGCATTCGGCAGAACCACCGTACCGATATCGCGGCCATCCATCAGGATGTTCTGGCTGGCGGCCAGCCCGCGCTGGGTGTCCAGCAGGAAGGTACGCACGGCGGGGTGCGCAGCCACGGCGGAGGCGGCCATGCCGATGTTCTCGGCACGGATGGCGTCGCTGACGTCCTCACCGTTCAGGTAGATGTGCTGTGCGCCGTCCAACAGGCGGATATCCAGCCGGATCTTCGGCAGCAGTGCGGCTACGGCGTCGGCGTCGTGGGGATCCACGCCCGCGCGCACGGCGTACAGCCCGATGGAGCGGTACATAGCGCCGGTGTCGACGTAGACATAGCCCAGATCCTTGGCCAGTGCCTTGGCCAGGCTGGATTTACCGGCCCCGGACGGGCCATCGATTGCGATAGAAACCATGATATATCACCCTTTTTAAATAATAAATATCACTTTGGCTTCTCCCCTGAGGGGAGAAGCTGCCGCCCGCAGGCGGCTGATGAGGGGAGCGTTTTCCGGCACAACCCATAAACATGTTGCCGCCGTAAAGTTGCGGGCCGGGCATACCCGGCCCCTACCGGGTGGTTTGCCCATCAACGGGCTGCCGCCGTAAGGCCGCCCCTCATCCGGCCCTGCGGAGCCACCTTCCCCCCAACGGAGGAAGGCTTGGGGTTACAGCGCCCGCACCGCCGCTTGGGCCGTCGCCCAAGCGATTTGCAGGTTATACCCGCCGGTGCGGGCGTCCACATCAAGGACCTCACCGGCAAAGTACAGCCCCTCGCAGAGCTTGCTTGCCATCGTCTTGGGATCGACCTCGCGCACATCCACGCCGCCCGCCGTGATAACGGCGTGTTCCTTGTCGCCCAGCGCCGACACCGGCACCTGCCAGTGCTTGCACAGGTCCACAAGGGCCTGCTTCTGCTCCCGCGTAATCTGCGCGGCTCTGGTGGCAGGGTCAACGCCCCACTTTTCCACAGCTACCGGGCGCATGGAATTGGGCAGCAGCTTAGCCAGTGCGCCCTGCGCGCTGTGGCTGCCCTGCTCGGCAAAGTCGCGGGTCAGGCGGTCATAGAGCGTTTTCTCGTCCAGCGCAGGCTTTAGGTCAAACTCACAGATATAGCGGTGCTTCGTGATGTCCTCGATGTAGGTGCTGGCCGAGAGCACCAGCGGCCCGGACAGGCCGAAGTGGGTGAACAGTGCCTCGCCCTGCTCGGTAAACAGCGGCTTGCCGTCGCAGAGCAGTGTCAACGTGACGTTGCGCAGGGCCAGGCCCATCATGCGGCGGCAGGCCGGGTCGGGGCTGACCAGGCTGCACAGGCTGGGCTGGGGCGGCACAATGCTGTGCCCCGCCTGACGCGCCAGCTTGTAGCCGCTGCCGTCGCTGCCGGTGGCCGGGTAGCTGATGCCGCCGGTGGCGATCAGCGTGTTCTCGGCCCGCAGTGTCTCGCCCCGGTCGGTGACGGTGCCCTTGCAGACGCCGTCCTCGATCAGCAGCTTTTTCGCGCTGCCGCGCACAAATTCAGCGTCCCGGGCATAGTCCCGCAGGGCGGCCAGCACGTCGGCGGCGCGGTCGCTCTGGGGGAACACCCGCCGCCCGCGCTCGGTTTTGAGCGGCACGCCGAGGGATTCAAACAGTTCCATCGCCGCTGACGGCGGAAAGGCGTAGAGGCTCGAGTACAGGAACCGCCCGTTGTGGCGCACATAGGGTAAAAACTCCCGCACATCGCTGTCACTTGTGACGTTGCAGCGTCCTTTCCCGGTGATGAGCAGCTTTTGGCCGGGGCCTTTGGGGTTGTGCTCCAGTACGGTCACGGTCAGGCTCCGGGCGCAGGCCGCCCCGGCTGCCATCAGGCCCGCCGCACCGCCGCCGATGACCAATAAGTCCGTCATGCGTTGTCCTTTCTTTTAACAGATATAGGCCGTCCATACAAAAACAGCCCGGCAAATACGTAGAGAACCAGCAGCGGGTGTACCGGAGCCAGGTACATGGTGCTGGTGCCGATGCCGAAGCTGGACACCTCGACAAAAGCGATCATGGCGCAGCGCAGCAGCGCAATACCGAAGATGCCGAACAGCAGCAGCCAGGGCACAACGGTCTCCGCCGCGCATTTTTTTCGCAGACACGATAAAAACTTCATAAGCTGGAACACCACCGCGCAGAACACGCAAACCGTCAGCATAACGCTGTACACCCAGGTCCACCCCTGCATAACAGCGAAAATCGCACGCTGGTAGGGGCTGTAATAGGGCGTGTCCTCCCCCGCGTTGGCGGCAGCGTTGAAGCCGCAGTGCAGGTAGCCGGACCATGCCGCAATGTCGTCGTCGGTTCCAATCGACCGCAGCGCCTCGTAGGGCGCACAGTCGCGGAAGCCCAGCACGTGCCAGAAGCCGTTCCAGGTCTCGGCCAGCGTGGCGGGCACGTAGGCCGCCGTGATGGGTTGGCTGGTGGCGACCCGTTTGCCGGTGCGGCTGGGCAGGGTGCCCGCGTCGCAGGCGGCGTTGATCTTGTCCGCCACGGTCTGCCAATAGTTGGCTGCAGTCTGGGCGTCGGCGTAGATGCCCTCATACTGGGCGGCGCGGCGGATGGCCCAATAGAAGCTGCCCGCGCGGTAGTCGTCAAGGCCTGGGTCGCGGAAGTCGTTCTCCATCTGGGCATCCTCTTCCAACCAGTAGGCGACGGGTTTCAGTTCCGGCACAGCTTCGTAGATTTTTTCGCGTGCGTCAGCGGGCACAGACAGGTACGGTTTGTCGCTGTCCGTGTCAACGCGCATCATCGCGCCCATGGCGGCGGCAAACGAGCCCTCGGAGAAATCCGACAGGGCAAACACACCGTAGTGGGTGTAGTTGAGGGTGCAGAAGGTCAGCACACCGACGCCGAGCATGGCGTAGGGGATGACCTGCGCGGCAAAGGCTCTCCAGCGGCGCTGACCCACCAGCACCACCGCCACAATGACGGTAGCCGCCGCGGCAAAGGGCAGCAGGAACAGCCCGGCGTCCTCGCGGTCGAGGTAGCCGCAGGCCAGGCCCGCGCCCGCCGCTGCCAGCCAGGGCCAGAGCGGCTTGTCTTTTTCAAAGACGGCCCGCAGTGCCATCCCGGCCATGCCCGCAAAAAAGTACAGGCAGAGTGCCGGGAAGATGTTGTCGCGGTAAACGCGCAGCGTGTAGGCCGCCCAGGACGACGGCAGAAACGCCAGCGCCGCAAACAGCGCCAGCGTCAGCACACGGCCCTGCTCGGGCTGTTTTTTGCGCCACAGCGGCGAAAATGCAAACGCTGCCAGCAGCGCCGCGCCGCACCAGAGCGTCGCCCCCGCGACCAGATACGGCAGGTGCAGTGCGTGCAGCAGGGCCAGCCACACCGGGAAGAACATGGCCTTGGACAGCGTCAGGTAGTCATACGCGCCCAGCCACTCCCCCGCCGTGATATTCTGCGCCGCGCGGAACATCAGTTCATCGTCCAGCGGGGCGCCGCCCACCCAGGTGTACGCCTGCTGAAAGCTCGTCAGCGTCAGGCGCAGGCAGACCAGCAGGGCGCAGACCAGCCAGAAGCCCCGGCGGGACAGGCGAAGTTGCTTTTTGTGTAAATTCTTCATGGATCACTTTTGCAGCTTTTCGATGCTCTCCACTAAATATTTCTGCTGCTTGAACACCAGATCCACCAGCAGCGACAGGTACTTGACCACGATGGTCAGCACCGCAAACAGCCCGGAAAATCCCACCGTGATGACGAACATCGTGGTGGTCCAGCCCTCGACCGGGTGGCCGGTGATGAACACCACCAGCGTGTAGACCAGCTCGGCCAGGGCCAGCGCCAGCATGCAGAGGGTGACCGTCATGCTGGCCTTGAACCCAGCGTTGGTGTACAGCGCCAGGCTGTCCAGCGCCAGGTTGAACCGACCCTTGCTCTTGACGGTCAGCTGGCCGTCAAATTCCAGATCGGTCATTTTCAGGCCCGACGCTGCGTAGGCCGCCTTGCGGTAGGGCAGGTGGGCACTGGAAGCGTGTACGCGGTTGATGGCGCGGCGCGTGACCAGCCGGAACGCATCAGTGCGCAGCCGGTAGGCACTTTGGGAATGAGCGTTGAACACCTTGTAAAACAGGCCGCTGCTGCCCCGCACGGTGCGCGGGCAGACCGAGACGATGTCGCTGCCGTTCAGCGCGGTCTGGTATGCCTTGAAAATCAGCTCCGCCGGGTAGCAAAGCTCGGTGGAATCGAACTCATACACATAGTCGCCGATGGCAGCGTCAAGACCCGCGTTCATGGCGTTTTCCAGGCCGTGGTAGGTGCTCATGTGCAAAATCGTCAGCGGAGCGGCCTGCTCTTTGCCCCAGACGCGCAGCTGGGCCACGGTGTCGTCGGTGCAGGCGTCATCCACGACGACCAGCTCATACTGGGCGAAGTGGGCGTCCAGCTCGGCGGCGGCGGTGCGGCAGAACTCCACCGCGCGGGCACCGTCGTTGTGCAGGTAGACAACCGCCGAGACAAAGTTTTTTTCTTTTGTGTTCATACTTCCAGCACCTCGTCCAGGTCATATACGGTGTTGATCTTGCCGCTCAGCACGCTGACGAGCTTCGGCTCATCGCTCATGACGCGCACGACCGTCGGGCGCGAGTCGTCAATTTCGCTTGCCTTCAAAATCGGTTTCATGCTGAACAGGCTGCTGTGGTAGGCAAAACCGTATTCTTCCTTTAAATATTTGCGGGCCAGCTGGCTCATGTAGGGCCAGGCGCTTTGCGGCTTGGCCGGGCACTCGTTACAGTTGTACAGGCTGCCCGGGGTGCAGCAACCGCCGCTTTCTGCCTGGCAGGGGAAAGTCGCGACGCTGTCATAGCTCGTCTCATGCGGGGTGAAGGTCACGCTGGTCAGGCTGTGCAGCCCGGTCTGGCCGAAGGGCATCAGGCTGAAAAACGGCCCATCCATGACCGTGATGCCGGTGTGCTTTAAGGCATTCTCCACCGTACACAAGATGATCTCGCATTTTTCGTACTTGATGCCGAAGGGCGGCAGCCCTAGCAGGGCGTGCACATCGTTGACGCCCGCATAGGTAGCGTTGAGCAGGTAGGGCGCTTCGGCGGTGGTGTCCCCCGCCGCGACCCGCCACGCGCCACCGGCTTTCTCGATCTTGTCGGGCTTGTGGCTGTACAGGATTTCGACATTCGGCAGGGCCGCCAGCTTTTCCAGGAACCAGCGCTTGAGCACCTGGGCGTCGTAGGTGTATTCTTTCGTCAGGAATGCGCCGTCGCAAAGGCCGGGGTTGAAGTACCGCTCGGGCGCAACATCGTCACAGCGGATGCCCGCTGCCGCACAGAAACGGCGGAATTCGGCGGCGTTCGTCCAGGAGAAATGGGCGCTGGTGGCGTAGACCTGGTCAAACTCCGTGTGCAGGCAGAAGCCGTAATCCGCACAGAAACGTTCAAAATAGTGGGCCGACTTGATGGCCGTGGAGTAGCTGCGCGGGTAGTGGTAGCCCATATGGACGCGGGCCTGGTTGATGTAGGTTGCCCGCATAAAGGGCGCGGGGTCACGCTCCAGCACAAGGACGCGCTGGCCCGCCGCGCCGCATTTCTGCGCCGCATACAGCCCATACAGCCCCGCACCGAGGATGATTTTATCGTAGGTCAATTTATTTTTCTCCTTTGGGGCACACACTTACAAGCCCATGCGGCACAATAAGCCGCTGCACCGCCATACCCATACAAATGAACATATACGGCACAACGGTAATCATCGTCCGCATATATTCGCCGCAGGTGATAAAGAAAGTCAAGAAAGTCGTACACATCAGCAGGGCAAACAAGGCCATATGCAGCCAAGGCGGGCGTTTTTGCTGCACCCATGCAATGACCATCACCACGCCCCAGAGCAGCGAGAGAATGTACGCAGCATACAGTGTCAGCCAATGTTCCAGCGGGTTAGCCAGTAACTCACCCTCCTGCGCGATGGCAAGACACAGGTTATACACACGGTCATCGCCGTAGCGCAGTTCCAATCCATAAGCTGACAGCTCGATCGCGCGATAGTTCCACATTACGTTGCAGGTATCCTTGATATAGCGCACGGCATTTGTGCGGAAGAAATCCTTTGCCAGCTTTTGTCCCTTGGCGTTGCCGTATACGGACAGCAATTTACCGACTGCGTAGCCGTCTATGCCGGTGTCCTCGGCTATGGCGTCCTCCACGATTTGTCGGGCATCCTCGTCCGCAAAATCTTTGTAATAGCCGCGGTCCACACACACTCTCAAATCCTGGCGCGGTCCGGCATCGGTCAGGGAGAATATCCCGAACTGATTGGAAAACGACGCGCAGTAGACAATGATCCCCAGCGCAGCAACTGCCCCCCATGCAAGCAGGATGCCCAAATCTTTTTTCTCCTTTTTATCAGCGTAAAACATCCGCCAGACAAAAAACACCATGAGCATTGCCAGGTAAGTCAGGAACTGCGGACGCAGGAAAATGAGCCATAGCGTAACCAGCAGCGCACCCGCACCGTCCCAAAAGCGGCGCTCCTGGATGTAGCGAACAATCAGGAAAAAGAATACCACGGTGGCTGACAGAGAAAGGGATTCTGTCAAAACAACATTGTCCCAGCCATACACCGCCGGGCAGAATCCGTACAGAAGGAGCACCGCTGCCCGCACGCGGGTACCCACCCCCACGCGGCGCAGCGTGGCCGAAAACAGCGGCAGAACGGCGATGCCAACCAGCTCCTGCAAAAAAGTGGCTGCGTGCAGCTGATGCCATTCGCCGACGATTATGCGAATCAGATACAAAATCGTACCGTACACCGGCGCACGGCCATTCACCGCGCTGCCCTGCAAAGCGCGTATCGGGTCGTAGGCCAGATAATCCTGCGAATCCCGGTACACGATAGCGGTTTCATGCGTATAAAACCAGCTGAAGCGAAACACTACGATGAGCAGATAAATCGCTGCAAAGATGATTTCCCGCTTGTGCTCTGCCGCAAACTTTTTTATCTTGTGCATAGCACTCCCCTTTTACGGATTATACTTTCCCTTCAGCGCGTTGAGCAGGACCTTCATCAGGTCGCTGTTGCCCTTGAAGCCGGTGATCTTGGTGGGTGTTTTGCCGGTGGCCGGGTAGGCGCGGGTCACGGGGACCTCGCAGGCCTTCAGGCCCAGCTGGGTTGCGCGGATGCTCAGATACGCCAGCAGCTCATACCCGGCAAAGACATCGCGCAGCGGACGCACGTCGGGATGGGTCAGGTACTCGCGGCTGTACGCACGGTAGGCGTTGGTGGTATCGGTGAACCACTGGTGCGCCCCCAGGCTGATGAGCGGCGCATGGATGAGCCGCACCGCCGCATAGCGCACCGGCGGCGTGTTGATTGCATGGCCGCCCCCAATAAAGCGGCTGCCCTGCACCAGGTCATAGCCCGCCTGCAATTTTTCAATGAATTTGGGTACATCTTCAATCGAGTCTTTGTTGTTGCCGTCGATGGTCAGAACGCCCTTATACCCGCGATTCAGCGCGAAATAGATGCCCATGCGCAGCTGTGCCCCCTGTTTGCCGGGGCCGGTCTTTGTCAGCAGTGTATTGACGTGGTAAAGCTGCAAGATATCATGCTTCATGCTGCCGTCGGTGGAGCCGCCGTCGCAGATGACGATATCACAGATTTTGTTGATGCCCGCATTTTCGGCGCGGCCCAACTCGGTCAGGATGCGCGCACCCTCGTTGATGACCGGAATCAGCAGGCAGTAGTCGCTGCGGCGGCCCTCAAATTCGGCGGCGGTGTAGTCCGGCACGCCGTTCAGATTTTTGCGCTCGTACTCGATCATGCGAACACCTCCGCAATATAGTCCATCGTGCGGCGGATCGTGTCCAGGTCGGTGTGGGCCATCTCGATGGAGACAAAGCCGCGGTAGCCCACCGCCCCCAGCAGCAGTGCCAGTTCCCTGTGCTCGGGGCGTTTCTGGATGGGGGCCAGGCCCGGCTCGCTGATATGAACGTGGCTGACATACTGCATATCATCGATGAAAGTTTGCAGTTTCTCGCCCTGGGCCAGCACAGTGGACAAATCAAAGTTGACCGACAGGCCGGGGTTATCCAGCCGCTTGACCAACGCGAAAGCGTCCGCCGTGTCGTTCAGATAGTTCGTGTACATCGGCGGGTTGGCCTCCAGTGCCAGATGCACACCGTACCGCGCCGCCAGGTTGCCCGCCTGCATGAAGAACGCCTCGGCGGCGGCATCGTTGCCGCCCAGCGGGCGCATACGGTTTTTGGGGCAGCCGAACACCAGCGAGGGACAGTTCAGGCTGTGGGCAAACTGGAATGCCTGGGCCGTGTAATCCAGCAGCGGCTCTGTGTCGGCGGGGTTGAAGATATTGCCCTTCTGGCCGTACCAGATGCTTTGCAGGCTGGGCACCGAGAAGCCCCAGCGGTTTTTGAGATAGCCGCCGAACAGCAGCGCACTGGTCAGATTTTCATACGGTGCTTCGGAGAAAATGCGGGTGGGGGCCAGTTCCAGCCCGGTGAAACCCGCCTGCTGCATGGCGGTGTAGACGGCCTCGTCGTCGTCCTTGAGCCACGCAATGTTTGAGATGGCAAGCTGATAGTTCGCCATGGGTCAATCCCTCCAATCGCGCAGAAAGCGCGTTATATCGTCAAGTTCCTGTTGTTTGGTGCACAGGTAGTCCCCGCTGCCACCCAAAATGTCCGCATGGCGGCTGCGCAGATCGTAGTCAAACGGCGGCTTGGCAAGCTCGTTGTGCCAGTTCCTGCCGGTGACGGCGGTGTAGACCTCCCCCGCCGTGATGGGCGGCGTACAGAGGTGCAGCAGCTTCAAGTCGGCGGCGCGGGCTTTCTCAAGGTCCGGCCAGAGACGCCCCAGGTTGTAAAACTGGTAGCGGCTGCGGGAATCGGTGAAGGCCAGTGCGTTAAAATCGTTGCCCGCAAAAAACGCTTTGAGCGCTGCGGCATCTACTGTGCCGTTCAGCTTGTAAAAGCCGTTGTCCGCCAGCGTGTAGGCGGATTGCACCAACGGCGATTTTGCCGCCAGTTCGTCGTATTTTTCCGGCTTCAACATAGCCGGGGTGATGGTGTGCAGGTCAAAGAGGAAGTTCTTTTTGATGCCGATGCCGTAGAGCGCGGGCAGCCGCACGATGAGCGCATCGGGGAAATCCTCCCGCACCCACTGCTCTAATTGCAGGCGGTTTTTGCCGTAGGCAGGCAGGTTTTCAGCAGGCTGGGCGGGGCTGTCCTCATAGACGCCGCGGCTGTCTGCCAGCACGGCAATACTGGAAATCAGGACGAGCTGCTGCGGCGCGATTCTTCGGATATTTTCCCGCGCGGCGCGCATGACAGCCAGGTCTGCCTCCGGGTCCGCGTTGGCCAAAAACATAGCGGCCGGCACGCCCGCATAGACGCAGAGATCCGGGCGGGTGCCGTACTGCGCGGCGATATCGCTGCTGTGGCAGGCCGCGGTGAAGGTATGCTTCGCCGCCAGGTTGCCCCCCACAAAGCCGGTGGAGCCGACGAGCAGATCACAGGACATGGCTGATTCCCCTTTGCACATTTATACAAGATAATTATACCGTATTGCGGGGGAAAAAGCAACGCCCTGTGCAGGATTGCACAGGGCGTTGCAGATGATTGCTCTGTAGGGGCCGGACATGTCCGGCCCTCCACGGTACGGCAGGGGGCTCTTACGGTAAAGCCGCGGGCCGGGCATACCCGGCCCCTACCTATCTGCCGACTTCATAAACTCCTCTATAATCTTCAACCCTACTTCCCCCGATTTTTCCGGGTGGAACTGGCAGCCCAGGACGCTGCCGTGGGTGGCGGCGCCACAGATGCGGCGGCCGCCGTAGACCGTGAAGGCCAGGCAGTCCGTTTCGTCGGTGGGCTTGGCCTCGTAGCTGTGGATAAAGTAGCACTCCTCGCCGGGCTGCACCGCCGCCAACACCGTGCCGCCAAAATCGGCGCGGCTGCCGCCGGGGTACAGCGGGTTCCAGCTGATGTGCGGCACCCGCTGGGGGCAGCCGTCGGCGTCGGTGTCGGGGATTTTCACCACGCGGCCCGGGATCAGCCCCAGGCCCTTATGCAAGCCGAACTCCTCCGACTCGTCAAACAGCATCTGCATTCCCAGGCAGATGCCCAGCAGCGGCGTACCGGCAGCGGCTTTTTGGCGGATCGGCTCCACCAGGCCCAGTTTTTCCAGCCCGGCCATGCCATCCTGGAATGCGCCCACGCCGGGCAGCACCAGCGCGTCGGCGGCCAGCACATCCTCCGGCTTGCTCGTCAGCAGTGTCTCCGCGCCAAAATGCGCGAAGGCGTGCTGCACGCTGAGCAGGTTGGACAGGCCGTAGTCAATAATCGTCACTTTCATACCCGGCGCACCTCCACCCCGCCCGCGCGGATGTCATCCTTCAACTCCTGCACGGTTTCTTTTTTATAATGCAGCACCGCAGCGCAGGCCACGGCGTCCGCGCCCGCGTTGGCGGCATCGACGATATCATCGCCGCAGCCCACACCGCCGCCGCAGATGACCGGCACGTTCACAGCCTTGGTCACGGCCTCGATGAGTTCCAGGTCCATACCCTGCTGCAAGCCCTCGTTGTCGACGCTGGTCAGCAGGATCTCGCCCGCGCCCAGCGCCACGCCGCGCTTGGCCCACTCGACGACGTCATACCCGGAGTGGGCGCGGCCATTGTCGTAGTAGGCCTCCCACTTGCCGGGCCAGGTGCGGCTGCGCTTGGCCTGGATGGACAGCACCATGCACTGGCTGCCGAAAGCCTCGGCCACCTCCGTGATGAGTTCGGGCCGCTTGATGGCCGCCGTGTTGATGGCGACCTTGTCCGCACCCATCGCCAGGATGTGGCGCACATCCTCGACGCTGCGCAAGCCGCCGCCCACGCAGACCGGGATATACACATCGTCGACGGTTTTGCGCACGATATCACTTAAGTTGTTGCGGTTGTACAGGCTTGCCACGATATCTATATAGAGCAGTTCGTCGATGCCCTGCTCATAGTACTCTTTCGCAAAGGCGTTGGGGTCGCCCAGCTTGCGCAGCCCTTCCAACTGGATGCCTTTGACAAGGTTGGTGTCTTTGACGTCAAGACGGGCGATCAGTCGTATTTTTTTCAGCATAAGTGAACCTCGTTAAAGTCTTTCCCTGAGGGAGAAGCCCTTTGTCAAATCTCGTGATGCGTGCCTCTCGGGTCGCCCCACAGAACCTCGCTGTCGCCCTCATAGGGGGTGTGGCGCAGCTTCCACATACCGTCCTCCCACTTCCAGATGTGGGGAGAGCGGAAGCGGTCGGCCAGGTCCATGAAGTAATCCCGGTCCATCTTGGGCTGCTCAAACAGCTGGCTGGCCCAGGGGAAGTGCTGGCGGTCCAGCGACAGATACTTGAAAATTTCCTTCTCAAAGCGGTCGGGGTACTCGCCGTCAAACTTCTTGCACAGCGCCTTGCCTTCGTCCAGCGTGATTTCCTCGTTGCGGATCTCCTGCGCTGCATCGTAGGTCGTGCGGCCGATACCGTACTTGATGTAGGTGGTGTAGTAGAAGAAATCGTCGATTTTGTCGTCGATGGAGTTGTACTTAGAGTAGGTTCCCTGGGTGCGCTCCGGCGCGGGGCGGAAGCCGCCATGCTCGACACTGTAATAGTACGCGCCCTGCGGGTGCCACTTTTCGTAGTAGCCCAGATACCGCACCTGGATGTGGTTTTTCTCGAGGTTGGACGTCTCACTCGGCAGATAAATCGCCAGGTCGGCCTTATCGACCTTATAGTCCTCCTCCAGCTGGCGCAGGCTGACGCCGCCCAGGTAGATATGGTCGTAATCGTTGACGGCGAAGAAGTGCTCATCGCGCAGGGCGGAGTTGTTGTCGGCAATGGGGTTGCCGAACTCGGCCTCGTTCTCGCCGTAGAACACCAGCGGGATGCCGAACTTGGCGGCCATCTTGGGGGCAAGCTGCTTCTGGCCCAGGATGAACGGCTGGAATGGGTGGAACAGGTTCTCGGTGGCAAGGCGGGTCAGCAGGCGGTGGGTCATACCGTTGGGGGTGCACAAGTAGTTGTCAAAGCCTGCATGGATCCAGGCCTGCATATTCTCCCAGCCCCAGGGGGTGTAGATATGCGGGGCCCAGGTCACGGTCAGCGGGTGCATACCGTACTTGTATTTCAGCAGATGGGCGGCGTAGAAGCTGTCCTTGCCGCCGGAGCCGGGCACCAGGCAGTCGTAGCTGCCGTCGTTCTTGCGGTACTGGTCGCAGAGTTCGCGCAGCTCCTTCTCGCGCTCGGCCCAGTCGATGTGACCATTGGCCTTGTTATGGCAGGCATGGCAGGCATCGCAGACGCCGTCGTCCTGAATGACCATCGTCTTTTTGATGGATTTGATGGTGTGCTCAAACTCATAGCAGGAGTTGGGCTTTTGGTTGCTCATGACGCACTCGCTGCAGAACTGCACGTGCTTGGGCAGACCGTAGTAGGCTTCGAGCTGGTCCTCCGGGATATCGGGGGCGTACTTGCTGTAATCAATGTCCACGTGGCGGGGAATCTTTTCCATATTCTTTACACTCCAATCGGCTCTGTATCAAAATGAAAAGGCGCCGTCCGATAGCAATGCTATCAGACGGCGCCTTTGCCGTATGGATATATTATAACACAGGTTTTTCGGTTTTGCAAGAGGGGCGCTGCGCTTTCGCGCGGTGATATTGCACGCAGACCCAGAAAACCAGCCCGGTCGGGATGGCCGCCACCAGCGCGGCGCAGCCCAGCACAGCCGGGGCCAGCGCACCGAACCAGCGGCAGAACAGCGTATAGCCGATATCCCCCACTGCTGTCCAGCTGCGATAGCCGCTGCCGAAGCCCAGCCACCCGGCCAGCACCGCGCCCGCCAGCAGGCAGGCATCGGCCATATGCAACAGGCCGCGGCAGAATACCCGCCATCTCGCCGCCAGGCGGTATTGCAGCGCAATACACCCCACCAGCAGCAGCGCCGAGAGGTACATCGTCACGGCCACGACGGTGCGGTATTGCAGCACCATACTAATAGCCGCCGAAAACGGCGTTGCCATGGCGCTTTTCCATTCCATCTGGCAGTTGTACTGCAAGATGCGGTAGCCATCGTAGACGGCGGGTTCCGGGGCGACGTTGTCCTGGTAGGTCACGATGAGGTCATTGAAGGGGTCCGTCTCATCGACGGTGCTGCCGTGCCACAGGCCGTCGGCCCGGTGCAACACCCCGGCGCGGACAGCCTCCAGCGTAATGATGTCCGCCAGCGGGTCAGCGGTCGTACCCGCTGCCGCAGCGTACCCACCGCAGGTGTCCAGCACGGCGGTGTGAAGGGTGTCCAGGTAGCCGCTGTTTTCGATGCAGGCGGCAAAGTGCCCCTCCCGCAGCAGCGTGGCGGCCAGAGCCAGGCTCAGGGCCAGCAGCACCGCGCAGACACTGCCCACCAGCTGCACCATGACCGAGAGCCGCGCCGCGCCCGGGTGTTCTGCGGGGCGGGTCAAGACAGACCCTCCAGCGCAGGGCCGCTGACGAAGCGGCCGTAGATGAAGTAGCGCAGGTCGGTCAGCGCGGTCTGGCCCAGCGGGTAGCAGGTGTAGAGAATGATGTTTTCCTCCGCCGCGTCGAGGTCGTAGGCCGAGGTGTCGGTGTCGGTCGCAACCTGCATATCGGTGATTTCGTAGACGTAGGTACCGTAGGCGGTGGTGACGGTGATCTGCGCACCGTTCTGGGCATGCTCAAAATCGCGGAAGAAAGTCGCCGTGTGTCCGGCCACCAGAATTGTACCGCCCTCGCCGGGGATTTTGCTGCCCGGGTAGATGCCCGCGCCCGCGTCCAGCTGGGCATCCTCGTCGCCATAGTACAGCGTGCAGTCCACCGACGTGCCGGAGATTTTGATTTCGCCCAAAGCGTCCCCCGCACTGGGGTAGCCGCCGAAATCATTGATGTTCACCGCCGCAGGCTGCGGCGGTGCCGTGGGGGCCTCGGTGGGCTGGGCGGTGTTGTCCGAAGTTGTCGTATCGATGGAGGCGGGCAGCGCAGCGTCCACGCCGGAGCGCTGGGCCGCGCCCGCCAGGCTGTGCCCGGGGCCAACCAAAACCAGCAGTGCCACGCAAACTGCGGCCACACAAAAAACAAGAGAAAGAACAATGTTCTTCCTCTTGCTGTGTGATGACACTGCTTTGCCGGAATGTGTTTCCTTCATAAGCAGTTTATCCTTTTTTACTTGTGCTTGCGGGCAACGCAGGCGAAGCCGCCGACCATAGCCGCAGCCAGAACCAGAACGGCCAGGACCATCAGGTTCATGTCAGCGCCGGTAGCCTTGATGGGGTTGGTGCCCACAGCCTTGGTAGAGGAAGCGGCGGCCAGGGTGGCAGTGCCCTTGACGTTGGGGTAGCTGCTCAGGTCCTTGGCCTCGATGTGGCCGCAGTGGTCGCACTTGTAGCCGCCCACAGTGCCGGTCCAGTTGTGGTAGCCGCAGGCCGGGCAGGTGTAGAACTGGGCGTCAACGCGGGCAGCCTCGGCGGCAGCAGCGGCTGCCTGGGCAGCGCGGTCAGCGTCGGTCTGGCTGTCGTCGCTGGGCTCAACATAGTCGCGGACGCGGACGATCTCATAGGTGGAGAAGTGGGGGATCCAGAATACGACCGCATTGTTGGCGGAGGACAGCTGGGTGTCGTAGGTGGTGCGGGTGCCGTCGTCAGCGACGTAAACCAGCTGGTAGCCCGCGCGGGACTCCAGGCCGTACACGGCGACCATAACGCCCATCTCGGGCTGGGCCTCATTGCCGGACCAGGAAGCATCCAGCACGAGGGTCTTGTCGTCCTTGCGGGTCAGGCTATTGACGACAACGCCGTTCTCCTTGTAGGACTCAAAGCTGATGGCATTGGAAACTTTGCTGCTGGTGGCAACCTTCTTAACGACGGTATTGCCGACAGCGTTCATAACGCCCATAGCCGCGTTGGCCTGCTCTTTGGTGACAGGGATGGTGGGATTAGCAGCGATGTGCTCGGTCATCTCAACAGCCTCGGGAAGCATGATGCCCTTGTTGGCGGTGTTCAGGATGTTGGTGGCCAGCTCGTTGGCGGCCTGGCCAGGGGTAGCCTCTGCAAAAGCGGAGACGGCGCACAGGGCCGCCAGCGCCACAGCGCAGAGCATGGCAAGGAATTTCTTCATTGGGGTAGGACTCCTCTCAATAGTGTTTGTTTACTTTGCAGTAAATTTCAAGACTATTGAAAGTATACCCCCCCCCCATTAGCTTTTGTCAATTCACATTTTCACCAATAATCCACATTTTCTTTCACACTTTTGTACACTATTTAGGGGTCACAGCGTTTTCAACGC
>NZ_DBMDDV010000029.1:0-37698 GCF_057431175.1 Gemmiger sp.
GCAGCTGCTAAGCCAAAAGCGCAGATAATACTTTGTGTATTATCGAGCATTTTGGCAACGCAGATGCCGTGCCGCAGCCGCCGGAGCGGTGCTTAAGCCGTCAGGCGGGAATTATGCGGTGTTGCCTTAGAACAACCCCGTGATCTTTCCATGTACATCCACGTCAATGTCCATAGCGGCGGGGTGTTTGGGCAGGCCGGGCATCGTCATGATGCTGCCGCAGACCACGACCACAAACCCAGCTCCGGCAGAGAGTCGTACCTCGCGCACATTCAGCGTGAAGCCCTCGGGGGCGCCGGTCAGCTTGGCATTGTCGCTGAAAGAATACTGCGTCTTGGCAATGCAAACTGGCAAATCACCATAGCCCAGCGCGGTCAGCTCGTCCAGCGTTTTCTTTGCGGCGGGGGTGTAGCTCACACCGCCCGCGCGGTAAATCTTTTTGGCAACCGCCGCAATCTTATCGGTCAACGGTGCATTCAGCTCATAGGTGTAGTTGACCTTGGCCTTGTCATCCAGGATGGAAAGCACCGTCTCGGCCAGGGCCTTGCCACCCTCACTGCCCTTGGCAAAGACCTCACTCAGGGCGCAGGGCACACCGGCCTTGGCGCAGATGTCGTAAATGACGTCCATTTCCTCCGCCGTGTCGGTGGGGAAGGCGTTGATGGCAACGCAGACCGGCAGGCCGAAGTTCTGCAAATTTTCAATGTGACGTGCCAGGTTGGCAGAACCCGCCCGCACAGCCTCGGCGTTGGGCTTGCTCAAATCAGGCTTCGCCACGCCGCCGTGGGATTTCAGCGCACGCACGGTTGCCACCAGCACAACGGCGGCGGGGTGCAGCCCGGCAGCGCGGCACTTGATATCCAGAAACTTCTCCGCGCCCAGATCTGCGCCAAAGCCCGCCTCGGTCACAACGTAGTCAGCCAGCTTCAGGCTCAGCTTGGTGGCAATGGCACTGTTGCAGCCGTGGGCAATGTTGGCGAACGGCCCGCCGTGGATGATGGCGGGGTTGTGCTCCAGCGTCTGGACAAGGTTCGGATCAATGGCGTCTTTCAGAAGGGCGGTCATCGCGCCCGCTGCGCCGATTTGCCCGGCCGTGACAGGCTGGCCGTCGTAGGTGTAGGCACAGACAATGCGGGACAGGCGTGCCTTCAAATCTTCCAGGTCGGTGGCCAGGCAGAACACTGCCATGACTTCGCTGGCAACGGTGATATCAAAGCCGTCCTCACGGGGCGTTCCGTTGACTTTGCCGCCCAGGCCATCCACGATATACCGCAGCTGGCGGTCGTTCATATCCATGCAGCGCTTCCAGGTGATGCGGCGGGGGTCGATGTTCAGCGGGTTGCCCTGCTGGATGGAGTTGTCGATCATGGCCGCCAGCAGATTGTTGGCGGTGCCGATGGCGTGGATATCGCCGGTAAAGTGCAGGTTGATATCCTCCATGGGCACGACCTGGGCATAGCCGCCGCCGGCCGCGCCGCCCTTGATGCCGAACACAGGGCCGAGGGACGGCTCACGCAGGCAGAGCATCGTCTTTTTGCCCAGGGCGTTCATGGCGTCTGCCAGGCCGACGCTGGTGGTGGTCTTGCCCTCACCGGCGGGGGTGGGGCTGATGGCGGTCATCAAAATAAGCTTGCCCTCGGGCTTGTCGCGCTTGGCCAGTTTATGATTGATCTTGGCCTTGTAGTGGCCGTAGGGGATGACGTCCTCACTCTGCAGGCCCAGTTGGGCTGCAATTTCGGTGATGGGCTTCATTTCGGCGGCCTGTGCAATTTCGATGTCGCTCAGCATAACGATTCCTCCGTTTTTGTAAAAATAAAAGGGCCGCACACACCATACACCAGTGTATGCAGCCCAGACGGTCGGCTTAACGCAGGTTTTGCGCCGCATCCCCTGGGGTCATCCCCACAAAATCCGTCGGTCAGCGGCCCTGCTATGGGTTAAATGTACCACAGACAAAAACAGTTGTCAAGAGTCTACGGCAAAAAAGCATCCCCTTTGGAGGAACCAAAGAATCAAAACGTCCCTTTTCCGCAACCCCATTTTTTGAAATATCGCCCCATGCTCACCAGCTGCATCTTGAACTTGCCCGCGTCGCGCATCGGGGCGCGGTGCCAGGCATGGATGGCGGAAAACTGCGGTGTCAGCCAGACAGTGCCCTTTTGCAGCACTTTCTGGGTCAGGTCGGCGTCCTCGACATACATGAAATACGCGGGGTCAAACCCGCCGATTTCTTTGAATACATTGGTGCGCACGGCCATAAAGCTGCCGGTGCAGAACGCAATGCGGCGGGGCACGGTCAAATCCTCGTCCTGCATCGTGTAGTGGTCGTCCGCTTTTTTGAAGATGCCGTCAAATTTCGGAGCCAGCTGCCGTGCCAGCAGCAGCCAGGGTGTGGGCTTACGGCGGGGCAGGTGCTGCAAACGGCCATCCGGGTAGTGCAGCTGCGGCGTTGCCATGGCGGCCCCTTCCTGTGCCAGCAGCCAGGCGGCCATTGGCTCTAAAATATTCTCGGTCAGCACAATGTCAGGGTTCAGGATAAAATGCACCTCGCTGGTCAGGCGGTCCAGCACAGCGTTGTGCCCTCGGCCAAAACCGACATTTTCCGACAGCGTCAGCACGGTTACGCGGGCGTCGCCAAAATCAGTTTCCGCCAGCTGCTTTCCGCAGCCGTCGGGGCTGGCGTTATCCACCACGTACAGGGTGAGATCCGGGGTGGGGGTGTAGTGTAAAATGCTGCGCACCGCCGCGCAGACCTCGTCATAATCACAGTACGCCACAATGCAGGCGCTGATTTTGGGCATAAGGTGCTCCTTACCGTTAAACCTTGTAAGGGCGGATGCAAGCATCGACCCCTACGGAGTAGACTATTACTTTTCCAATGCTTCCAGGTGGTTCAAATCATACGGCGTATCCTGGTAGACATAGTAGTTCAGCCAGTTCGTGTACAGAAGATATCCGTGCGCGCGCCAGCGGAACAGCGGGTCGCGGCTGGGGTCGTCGTCGGGGTAGTAGTTGCAGGGAATGTTGATGGGTTTGCCTGCCGCAACATCCCGCTTGTACTCCTTGTCCAGCGTGTATTTGTCGTATTCGGGGTGGCCGATGACAAAAATCTGACGCCCGGACTCGGTGGAAAGCAGCATCGGCCCGGCTACGTCACTTTCTGCCAAAATGCGTAAATCGCCGCAGGCATCGATGGCGGCGCGGTCCAGCCCGGCCCAGCGGCTGTGCGGGGCGTAAAAAACCTCGTCAAAACCGCGCACCAGCGGATTGGAGGGCCGGGTGACGCGGTGCTCGAACACGCCGAACATTTTTTTGTCCAGATGGACCTTGGGAATGCCGAAGTGGTAATACAAACCTGCCAGTGCACCCCAGCACAGATGAATGGTAGAGTAAACGTTTTCTTTAGTGTAATCCATGATGCGGCAGAGCTCTTCCCAGTAGTCCACATCCTCGTAATCCAAATCTTCAATGGGCGCGCCGGTGATGATCATACCGTCGAAACGCTCATTTTTGATTTCATCGAACGTCTTGTAAAACGCCTTCATATGCTCGGGTGCCGTATGGGTCGTGCTGTGGGTAGCCGTCTGCAAAAACGTGACCTGCACCTGCAAGGGGCTGTTGGCCAAAAGCCGCGCCAGCTGCGTTTCGGTGACGATTTTTGTCGGCATCAGGTTTAAAATCAGGATGCGCAGCGGCCGAATGTGCTGGCTCATGGCGCGTTCCTGATGCATAATAAAGACGTTCTCTTTCTGCAATTCATCATAGGCAGGAAGATTTTTAGGAATGATAAGCGGCATAGGGGAGAACTCCTTGCTATAGAATAATTCTATTATAAAGGCTTCCGCCGCAAAAAGCAAGAAAAAACGCCCTCGGCATCTGCCGGGGGCGCGGGGGCGATCAAAAACGCTTATTCGTACTTGACGTTATCGATGAGGTTCTGCATCACGTCGCTCTGCAGGACGTTCATCTTGATGTAATTCTCGCCATATGCGGAAACATACTGGCTCGGGTCGGTCGTGCCGTAGTAGCGGCCAAAGTCGGCGTTCATCGTGTCGGTGTCGCACTTGAAGCCCATCTTCTCGGCCACAGCCTGCATCAGCAGTGCCTGTTGGGTGATGGATTTGATGCTGTCGGTGGCATCGTCCAGGTAAGCGTCCACACTGTCATAGGTAGCACCCATCATACCGGAGGACAGCAGCGTGGTCATGTCGGTGCCGTAGTTCTGGGCGTAGGTGTAAATGCGGTACAGCAGCACATCGCGGTAGTAGTCCAGTGCGGTCTGGGGCAGCTCGTCGGCGTAGCTGACTTTGTCGTGCAGGGCGGTGTAAACATCGCTGGCCTGGTTGTCGTAGAGCATCGTGCTCTTGACGAAGGCTTTCAGCTCGTCCACATTGTTCAGGCTCATGGTGGCGGCCAGGTTCTCGGCAACCCACTCGTCGCTCAACTCGGGTGTGACGGTGTTCTCGATGTAGTTCAGGGTCGTCTCAAAGACGGCCTCCTTGCCGTTCAGGTCCTCGTTGCCGTAATCCTCGGGGAAGGTGACGGTGACGTCGAAGGTCTCGCCGGGATTGTGGCCGACGATCTGCTCCTCAAAGTTGTCGACGTAGGTGCCGCTGCCCAAGGTCAGGTCAGCGCCGTTGCCCTTGGTGTCGCCCCCGTCAAAGGCAACGCCGTCGATGCGGCCTACATAGTCAATGTTGACGGTGTCACCGTCCGCTGCCGCGCGGTCCGTAACCTGCTCGGTGGTGGAGAATTTGGACAGCACGTTGGAGGTGATGTAGTTGTCGATATCCTCTTCGCTGACTTGCCCCAGGTCGGCATCGATCGTGATATCGGCGTAGTCGTCAGGCAGGGTGACGTAATCGGTGGCGGTCACACCCTTGAGATAGCCGTTCTCGTCGAAAGCGTCGGAAAAGCTGAAATCTGCCAGGTAGGCGTACTCGGCATCTGCGGCAGTCTCGTCGGTGGCGGCGTCCGCAGCCTCAGAGGAGGCTGCCTCGGTGGACTCGGCGGTCTCCGCAGTAGATTCGGCAGTCTCGGCGGTATTGCCGCAGGCAGCCAGGGCAGTGATCATGCCGACAGCCAGACCAAGGGCTGCCAGGCGATGGAAATTCTTCAGTTTCATGGGATTCTCCTGTTTCTTTGTAAAATTGCATACTTTACTATTATACACGCTTTTTAGAAAAAGTAAAATGGGAATTGTGTGAAAATTACAGTAGCGCAGGTCCCACTGGGCAAATGCGGCGGGAATGTGGTATAATAGAAACACTATTTTTACAAAAGGAGACAACCCCATGGAAAAATCTAAGATAGACCGCATCAACGCTCTTGCCAGAAAGGCAAAATCCATCGGCCTGACCGAGCGCGAGACCGCCGAGCGCGATGCCCTGCGCAAAGAGTACCTGACCGATATGCGTGCCTCGTTCAGGCAGCAGCTGGATAACACCTATGTTCAGACCGCCGACGGTGCAAAGATACCTTACGCGGAGTATGCGAAACTGAGCAAAAAGGCTTCCCCCGCGGGGGAAGTTGGCCGCGAAGCGGACTAATGAGAGGCAGCCCTGCCTTGCCTGCGCATAACGTGTTCCTACGCCAAACGCGCCCCTCATCCGGCTCTTCGAGCTGCCTTCCCCCAAGGGGGAAGACAGAACATACGGAATCCGCACAAATTCTTGTACAAAACATCTATAGAATTCCCTTGACAGCTATGCTATAATGATTGATGGCAGCGGATCCCGGAGATTCCGGAAAAGGCTGAAATGCCTATTTACTTACAAAAGAGGTAGAAACGTATGCTTACTTCCATTACCGGCATTAACTGGGGCGACGAGGGCAAGGGCCGCATGGTCGACCTGCTCAGCCAGGACTATGACATTGTTGCGCGCTATCAGGGCGGCGACAATGCAGGTCACACCGTCAAGAACGAGCGCGGCAAATTCGTCCTGAACCTGATCCCCTCCGGCATCCTGCGCCCGGACGTCGTCTGCGTCATGGGCGGCGGCATGGTCATTGACCCCGAGCACCTGGAAAAGGAAATTGCTTCGCTGACCGAAAAGGGTGTGGAAATCACCCCCAAGAACCTGAAAATTTCTGACCGTGCCACCATCACCATGCCCTTCCATGTGGCACAGGACGGCCTGGAGGAGGAGCGCCTGTCCAAGACCGGTGCCCAGTTTGGCTCCACCAAGCGCGGCATTGCCTACTCCTACGGCGACAAGTACATGAAAAAGACCCTGCGTATGGGTGACCTCGTACATATGGACGCCAGCGTCAAGAAGCGTCTGGAGACGATCGTTGAGTCCAAGAACCTGACGATGGTGAACATCTACGGCCAGAAGCCTGTCAGCGTGGAGGAAATGTGGGCCTGGTGCGAGAAGTACGGGAAGCTGTTTGCCCCCTACATCTGCGACGTGGGCGACTATCTCGACCGGGCTGACCGCGAGGGCAAGAAGATCATGTTCGAGGCCCAGCTGGGCGCACTGCGCGACATCGACTTCGGCATTTATCCCTATACCTCTTCTTCCAACACCGTGTCCGCCTATGCGCCCATCGGTGCGGGCATCCCGGGCCATAAGCTGAACCTCTCCATCGGCATCATGAAGGCCTATTCTTCCTGCGTCGGTGAGGGCCCCTTTACCACCGAGCTGGCTATGACCGAGGCTGAGAATGATGCGCTGCGTGAGCACGGCCACGAGTATGGTGCAGCCACCGGCCGTCCCCGCCGTGTCGGCCCGTTCGACGCTGTGGCAAGCCGCTACGGTGTGCAGTGCCAGGGCTGCGACGAACTGGCACTGACCCTGCTGGACGTCCTCGACTACATGGAGGAAGTGCCCATCGTCACCGCCTACAAGCTGACCGATGGCACCACCACGACCCGCTTCCCGATGGGCAAGACGCTGGACGATGCCCAGCCTGTTGTGGAGAAAGTCCCCGGCTGGCACTGCGATATCACCGGCGTGCGCAAGTTTGAGGATCTGCCCCAGGCCACCCAGAACTACGTCAAGCGCCTGGAAGAGCTGGTCGGCTGCAAGATCAAGTACATCTCCGTCGGCCCCGAGCGCGACGCCTGCATCGTGCGGGAGTGATTTCCGGCAAAGGCGGCCGCTGATGCGGGCGGATAAGGAATCCGCCCCTGCAATGTAGGAGTCGATGCCCGCGTCGACCCACCAGACTGCGGTTCAAAATAGAAACAAACCCAAAAGGCAGACCCTTACCCGGTCTGCCTTTTTCTGAAAAAAGGGGGTATTCCCACTGATAGACCTGCTGATAAAAATCTTCATCAAAAACCACGAAAACACCGCTGACCGCGCCGTCCGCACGGCTTACGGCAACTTGGCCTGCTTGGTCAGCGTGGTGTGCAACCTGCTGTTAGCGGGCGGAAAAATCGCCGTCGGCGTGCTGACCGGCAGTGTTGCCATCACTGCAGACGGCATGAACAACCTCTCCGACGCCAGTTCCAATATCGTAAGCCTTGTGGGGTTCAAGCTCGGCGCACGCCCGGCAGACTCGGAACATCCCTATGGCCACGCCCGGTATGAATACCTGGCCGGGCTGGCTGTGTCGGTCATGATTCTCGTCATTGGCGTGGAACTGCTGAAAGAGAGCTTCGCCAAAGTCCTGCACCCCACGGCGGTGGCCTTCAACTGGGTCATGGTCGCGGTGCTGGCGGCATCCATCCTCGTTAAGCTCTGGATGAGTGCCCTCAACAAGCACATAGGCACAGCCATTGAGTCGGAGACGCTGCTTGCCACTGCCGCTGACGCCCGCAATGACGTCATCACCACGGCAGCGGTGCTGGCAGCCACGATTTTGACGAAGCTCACCGGCTTTGACCGCATCGACGGCCTGATGGGCCTGGGCGTAGCGGCGTTCATCCTGTACAGCGGTGCCATGCTTGTGAAAGACACCATTGACCCGCTGTTGGGCGCAGCCCCCGACCCGGAATTGGTGGAGCACATCGAGAAAAAGGCATTGAGCTACCCCGGCGTGCTGGGCGTGCATGATTTGATGATCCACGATTACGGCCCCGGCAGCCGCCTTGTCAGCTTCCACCTGGAAATGGACGCCAAGGACGACGTCATGCACAGCCACGATGTCATTGAACGTATCGAGCGTGACCTGCTCGTCGAGGATGGGGTGATCGCCACGGTACACTTTGATCCCATCGTCACCGGCGATGCCCACGTGGACGAGCTGAAAACCTTCTTACAGAACGAGGTCAAGGAGCTGGAACCGCTGGCAAACATCCACGATTTGCGCATCGTGCCTGGCCCGACGCATACCAACGTGATTTTTGACTGTGCCGTGCCGGCTGAGTACATGGCCGACAAGCAGCACCGCGGCGTCAAGCTCGTCAACGCCTTGCGCAATTCCGTACAGGCCAAATGGCCCGACCATTTTTGCGTCATAAAGTTGGAACCTGATTACGCTCCGGTGCATCATGAGGGAAAAACGTAACAACGTAGGGGCAGGGTATGCCCTGCCCTCGGCGTAAAAATAATAGCGATGTAAAGGCAAAGCAGAGGGCCGGACATAGCCGACCTCTATCGAGCGGCCTTGCGGAAAGTAAAACCATATAAAGGAGACATACAGCATGGATTACAACAAAGCAGCCCTGGAACTTCACAGCAAATTCCCCGGTAAAATCGCCGTGCAGAGCCTTTGCGAATGCAAGGACCGTGACGCACTCTCTACTGCCTACACCCCCGGCGTGGCCGAACCTTGCCGTAAGATCAAAGCAAATCCCGACGACGTCTACACCTACACGATGAAGGGACGCACCATTGCAGTCGTCACCAACGGTACGGCAGTGCTGGGCCTGGGCAACATCGGCCCCGAGGCCGGCCTGCCCGTCATGGAGGGAAAATGCGTCCTCTTCAAGGAGTTCGGCGGCGTCGATGCATTTCCCATCTGCCTGAATGCCAAAACAAAAGAGGAAGTTATCGCTGCCGTCAAGGCGATCGCCCCGACGTTCGGCGGCATCAACCTTGAGGATATCCGCAGCCCCGAGTGCTTTGAAATTGAGGCCGAACTCGAGCGCGAGCTCGATATCCCCGTGTTCCACGACGACCAGCACGGCACGGCCATCATCGTGCTGGCGGGCGTGCTGAACGCTTTGAAGGTTGTCGGCAAGCGCATCGAGGATGTCAAGATCGTCCAGAACGGCCCCGGTGCAGCGGGCACGGCCATCATTCATATGCTGCAGGTTGCGGGGGCCAAACACATTATCGCTGTCGATGAGCACGGCATTCTGGTCCCGGGCCGCCCTGCAGGCCTCGAGGGCCACAAGGGCAAACTGGCCGAGGAGACGAACCCGGAGAAACTCTCCGGCGGTCTGGCTGAGGCTATCAAGGACGCCGATATCTTCATTGGCACGTCGATTGCAGGCGCACTGACGCCCGCGCTGGCCGCCACGATGGCGAAAGACGCCATTGTGTTCGCCATGGCCAACCCCACGCCAGAGATTATGCCTGACCTCGCCAAGCAGGCGGGCGTCCGCGTTATCGGCACCGGCCGTTCGGATTTCCCGAATCAGGTCAACAATGTGCTGGCGTTCCCCGGCATCTTCAAGGGTGCGCTGTCCGTCCGTGCGCGGGATATCAACCCCGCCATGAAGATGGCTGCCGCCAAGGCCATCGCGGGCCTCATCCCCGACGATGAGCTGAACGAGGAAAATATTCTGCCCAAGGCGTTTGACCCCCGCGTGGCTGACGCTGTGGCCGCAGCCGTTGCCCAGGCTGCACGGGAAAGCGGCGTGGCGCGCGTATGAGCATCCGTGAAATTTCCGCCGCCGCCATCACCGACGCGGTCGAAGCTCTCTGCATTGAGGCCAACACCCAGCTGCCCGCCGACGTAAAGGCCGCACTGGATAAAGCCGAAGCCAACGAGCCGTGGCCGCTGGCAAAGGAAACGCTGGGCTTATTGCAGCAAAATTTGTGCGTTGCAGCGGACAAAGACTTGCCCATCTGCCAGGACACCGGCATGGCCTGCGTCTTTATTGAGTTGGGCCAGGACGCCCACATCAACGGCGATTTGACCGATGCCGTCAACGAGGGCGTGCGCCGCGGCTATGAAAAAGCATACCTGCGCAAATCCATCACCGCTGACCCCTTGCAGCGCGTCAACACCAGGGACAACACCCCTGCCTTCCTGACCGTGCATCTGGTGCCGGGCAGCGGCTGCAAAATCACCGTCGCCCCCAAGGGCGCGGGCAGCGAAAACATGAGCCGCCTTGCCATGCTCAAGCCCGCCGATAGGGTAGAGGGCGTCAAAAAGTTTGTTTTGGACACCGTCGAGCAGGCCGGGGCCAACCCCTGCCCACCTGTCGTGCTGGGCATCGGCATCGGCGGCAGCTTTGACCACTGTGCTGCGCTGGCAAAAAAGGCATTGCTGCGCCCGCTCGATACCCCCAACGCCGACCCCTACTACGCGGCGCTGGAAAAAGAGCTGCTGGACGCCATCAACGCTACCGGCTTCGGGCCGCAGGGTTTCGGCGGGGCCACTACCTGCCTGGGTGTCGCCATTGAGCAGAAGCCCACCCATGTGGCCTGTCTGCCGGTGGCAGTCAACATCAGCTGCCATGTGACCCGCCGCGCCAGCCGGGAGGTGTGAGCGATGGCGAAACCGAACATTGATATTTCGCTGGATGGCGTGGGCGAGAGCGCCCGTTCGGCCAAAACCAAACGCGCCAGCATTGATATCCCCTTGGACGGCGAGGAACCCTGCCGCCCGGTGACAGATATCACGATGAAGGAACTGGAATTTGTCAACCGTCACCATGAGGAATACAAAGAATTGCGCCGCCGTGCGCGGGAACAGGGAGGCCGCTGATGCAATACATTTTACATACGCCGCTGACCAAAGCGGATCTTGCGCCGCTCAAGGCAGGGGACACTGTGCTGCTTTCGGGCGTGGTCTACACCGCCCGCGACGCCGCCCACGCCCGTATGATGGAACTGCTGGATAAGGGCGAGCCGCTGCCGTTCCCCATTGAGGGCGCGGCGGTCTACTACGTCGGCCCCACGCCGGAGCGCCCGGGATGTGCCATCGGGGCCGCAGGACCCACGACCTCCGGCCGCATGGATGCCTATACGCCGCGGCTGTTGGATCTGGGCCTTGCCTGCATGATCGGCAAGGGTAAGCGCAGCGAGGCCGTCAAGCAGTCGGTCGTCAAGAACAGCGCGGTCTACCTGGCCGCCATTGGCGGTGCCGGGGCGCTCATGGCCGGCAGCGTGCAGAGCTGCGAGGTCATCGCCTGGCCGGATCTGGGCTGTGAGGCTGTGCGCAAGCTGGTCGTCAAGGACTTCCCGCTGACCGTTCTGCTGGACACCCACGGCGGCGATCTGTACCAGAGCGGCCCCGCCGCCTACCTTGCCAGTCGGGAGCACCAGGCATGACCCGCTGCAGACGGCTCGTCATACGGCTGGTCCTCTGTGCGCTGGCGCTGGCCGTGAGCATCGGCATCGCGGCGGCGCTCATCATCACGAAAAACCAACAGAAGGCCGCCGAAGCAGCTGCGGCCAGCGAGGCCGCCGCCCGCGCAGCCGAAGAAGAAGCAGCCCGCGCTGCCAGTGAGGCTGCGGCCCAGGCCACCCAAGAGGCCGAAAACGAACGCCTTGCCGCCGAAGCTGCCGCCGCCAAGCGTGCGGAACAGATAGCCGCTGCCCTGGATGCCCGCGACCGCATCCAGTACGGCGATAAGCTGGGCCGCATCTGGATCGAGGAAACCGACGTCGACTGCGACCTCTATTGGGGCGACAGCGAGACCCAGTTCAGCCGCGGTGCAGGCTGCCGATCCGAGAGTGACTGCGTGCTGCCCGGCGAGAACGGCACGGTCTTTATCGGCGGGCATACAGGCTCGTACTTCTCGGACCTCGGCTCCACAGAGCTGGGGGCCATCATCCACCTGGAGACCGACTGGGGCGACTTTACCTACAAAGTCACCGAGATGAAGGTCATTCAGGAGACGGATGTGGACAAGGTGCGCCTTGGTGCGACCGAACCCAGCGCTGTGCTGTACACCTGCTACCCCTTCGGCATCCTGACCCACACGCCCCAGCGCTATGCTGTCTACGCCGACCCGGTGAACGCCGATGAATACGGTGTGATACCGGCGGAGACCACAACAGCAGAATAAAACACAAAAGCGAGAGCTTTTCCGCAGCAGGAAAGACTTTCGCTTTTTATGTACGGTCGTCGAGACGTTTAAGAAAATCGTGGAGCAAATGTTCAACGGCGGTGCCACGGCAAAGGGGGCACTCTGACATTACGACAGCACGGCGAGTATATACACATATACGGGAACACCAGCTTGATACAGCAGGCGCGGCACTGGAAAAATTTATAAGTGATAAAACGATATAATTTAAGCCCGGTTGTGGGTTGCAACCGGGCTGTTTTTTACGACGCTTTTACGACGCGAAAAACAACGTATTTGAACATGTTAAAACGTTGAAGAACATAAAAAAGAGCGTATCTACGTTTGTGATTCGCAGATACGCTCTCTTTGAAACGATGCGGCTAACAGGACTTGAACGATTTAACGTCGAATTTTATGCTAAATCCGCATATAAAAACACAGAATCCGTGCATATTTTCCGCAAATTCTAACCGGAAAAGAAGCGCGGATTTTTTCTTTAAAATTTACAAGTGCGGTCAAAAGTGCGGTCAAATACTGCACCCCGCACAGCTGCACCAAATGCAAGTTTTTATTTAGTATGGCAACACTTGCCCGGCGGGTCAAGTGCAGCGAAAAGCCCTGCCAAGCCCATTTTGCAAAAAAGTTGCGTCAAAATCGAAACCTGTCACATTTTGCCCGCGCGAAACGTGTAAAATTATAGGTGGATGGGCTGGAAAACGCCCGCAACCCTGTTAAAAAGTACGGAGGTATGAGAAATGACTAATTTTATTTTACTGCGCCAAATGATGCTTGCGCACGATCTCCAGCAAAAAGACGCCGCTGAGGCGGCAGGCCTTAGCCGGAGCGCATTTTCCGCTAGAATCCACCGTCGAGCGGATTTCACGACCGGGGAGATGCTGCGCATCGGCAAGGTCCTGGGCCTCCAGCCGGAGGACTATTACAATGTGTTTATGGCCGAGGCCGACACCCAGACGGGGGCGCGAGCATGAGTACAGGCCCACAAGTTGCTAACAACTACGACAATATCCCGCCCGAAATGCAGGCCCGCAAACAATGGGTGCTGTGGGGTGTTGACGCTGACAATCAAAAGGCCCCGTGCCAAATCGTCAACCCTGCACGCGGCGCGAAAGCGAATAACCCCCTGACGTGGGGCACGTTTGAGGCCGCGCGGTGCTCTGTGGAACTGCTGGGCGAGGCGCAGGGCATCGGATACGAGATCACCCCGGCGGACGGACTTGTGGCAATCGACTTTGACCACTGCATTGACCCAGACGGCCAACTGATGGAGCCGTTCGCAACGTGGAAAGAAGCCCTTCCCGGATATTGGGAATTATCGCAGAGCGGCCACGGCCTGCACGGTTTTGTACGTGGCACGCTGCCCGCCGGGTGTGGCAATAAGCGCCAGATAGACCCACAGGATAAGGCCGACGAACGGGAAGTTGAACTGTACATCAAAGAGCGGTATATTGCCCTGACCGGGGCACTGTGGGGCGCACAGACGCCGCTTGCAGAGGCTCCCGACGCACAGGCGGGCGTTGACGTGATTCTTGGACAGATGCACATGCGCCCCGAGGACGTCCAGGCGGAGGCCGCGCTGCCCGATGTACCAGACCGCCCAGCGGCAGAAATCACCGCGATTATAGCAGCGGCACTCGCAAAAAGCCCTGACTTCTACACATTGTGGAATGGGGCAGAACACCCGGGCAAGCATGGCGACGAAAGCAAGGATGACATGGCTTTTGTTTGCTCTGCATGGAAGGCCACAGAATATCAGCTTTCCGCCGGGGACTTGATGCACGGACTGGACGCTTCACCGTGGGCGCAGACCAAAACCAACGACGCTGAAAAAGACCATTGGGATAAATGGTTTGCTTGTGGAGCGCGTAAGGATGGCGCGTACCGTAGAAATACCGCTTTAGCGGCATACCAGCGGGCAAAGCAGGAAGAGGCGGAACAGCTTGACGGGTTTGCTGCGCTGGCCGCGAATCTCCCGGCGGGCGGGGTCTTCACCGCTGCCGAACTGGACAAAATGGACTTGCCGCCGGTGCAGTGGGCCGTGCCCGGCCTGCTGCCCGCAGGCCTGTCGTTTCTAGTTGCTGCGCCCAAGATGGGCAAGTCGTGGCTTGCTTTGGATTTGTGCCTGTCTGTGGCCTCTGGCGGTGAGTGGCTGGGCCGCAAGGTGAACCAGGGGCCCACACTTTACCTCGATTTGGAGGACAGCGCCAACCGCGCACAGGCGCGTATGCGCACGTTGCTGGACGGCTTTACCGCCGCGCCTGAAACTTGCACTTTCCGACTACTGGCCCCGATACTGGGCCCAGAGCTTTTTAAAATTCTGGATGAGTGGGTAGCCGCCAACTCCGGCGCAAAAGTCGTTTGCATTGATACTTTCCAGAAAATTAAACCTTCTGCCGCGAAAAATGAGACGTCTTATAGCGCAGACTATCGCATTTGCGCCCCGTTGCAAAGCTGGGCACAACAGCACAACATTTGCGTGCTGTTGGTTCACCACACCAACAAGAACAAAGGCTCCACAGATATTTTCGAGAGCGTCAACGGTTCACAGGGCCTCACAGGTACGGCGGACGCTGTGCTGCTGCTGACAAAAAGCGAGGGCCGATTTGCAGAGGATGCTACGCTGTCCGTAACTGGCCGTGACGTGGACATGGAACGATACCTCGCACGGTTTGACAAAGATACCTGCCATTGGGAACTGCTGGGCACGGTAGACGAACAGGCCCGCCAGAGCTTTGAAAACTCCCCGGCGGTGCTGACTGTTAAGGAGTTGACCGTCGGGGGCAAGTGGCAGGGTACAGTGCAGGAACTGGCCGACGAGATACTGGAACGATACCCGGACACCGAATTACCAGAGAGCGCGCAGGGGCTGCGCAGTTACTTTGCTAAGGTCTGGCCTGCGCTAAAATGTGCGGGCATCAAGCACACAACCCACAGGGGGGCAAAGCAGCGAACCCACACATTAAGCCGTGCCAGATAGCTATATAAGGCGTATCGTCATATCGTCATATCGTCACGGCAATCTACAAAAAGCGCCCTCAAAGGCCCCTGCTTGTGACGATGCAATGACGATGCAATGACGATACCACAACCCCCACAAAGATTATACCTATAGTATTTGTGACGATATGACGATTGTGACGATACCCATAGGGTATACCCATTTGTGGGCTTTTTTGTGGATGACGATGCAATGACGATTATAGAGCACTTTTAGGAGGTTACGCATATATGCCAAATCAAATTTACCGTTTATTTCTACCTGTGGCCACGTGGCGCACACGCCGCGGCGAGGTCGAATTGCAGCGGGAACTCTGCTGCCTGCCACGTAGCGAGAACGACCTGCGCCGCCTCATCAACACCGGCCAGGCCGCCCCGGCGGAACGTGGGAGTTACTGCGTGCAGTTTGGCGGAGGCGGTCACTACTTCGACGACCGCCGGGCCGCTCTGGCCTACCTCTGCACCCGATGGGGCGGGGAGTTCATCCTGCGTCACCTGGATGACGCTGTGGAGCGAGCCGCCCACCGCCGCGTTATTGCAATCTTTGAGGCCAGGCTCGAGGCCGAAAAGTGGCAGAATCGGGCAAACCCCGGCGGAGGTGATACTCAGTGTTGACCCCAAACCAGCGCAAAGCGCTTGCCGCCCTGCTTGTCTGCAAGAGCCGCGCCGAGGCCTCCCGGCAATGTGGGCTGGGCCTGCGCACGATACAAGACTACGAGAAACAGCCGGAGTTCGCCGACGCCCTAGAGCGCGGCAGGCGGAAGATGCTGGCCGATGCTGCCCACAGGATGGCCGCCGGGTACTCTGACACCGTGGACACCCTGCAAGAGATCGTAGAGAACCCCGACACGCCGGACGCCTCCCGCGTCGCTGCTGCTCGTGCCCTGTTGGATTATGGGCTAAAATTTGCCGAAATAACGGATATTAACAAGCGCTTAGACAAATTGGAGGGCTTAATGTGAAAGACGCTCTTGCACGCCTGGAGGCCCTGGAGCGGGGCCAACCTGGCGATCTGCTGCTGATCGTCACAGAACGGCAGACGCCGGAGGGGCCGCGCTATGAGCTGCCAAGCGGCGATCTGCTGCCCCTGCCCGATGTTTACGCATACATGAGGCTGCACGGTCAAGGCGTCCTGCTGATTGACGATTTGCCAGAACTGCCGAAACCGAAACGAGGGAGGAAGCCGAAACATGAGCAGTAAATATTTGCTGGAATCCCTGCACCGCCAGACCGCCACAGGCCAGACCGTGGGTGTGGAGGACAGCTTTTTACACAACACCGTCCGTCTCGTATACCGCGCCCGGCCTGATGGCGTTATTACATCCTGGCAGGTAGAGGGGCCAGACCTGCCCGCCCCTGCCGTATTCAAGACCGAGGCGCAGGCCCGCGCGTTCATCCGTGGCCGCTGGGGCATCTATCCCCACACAAAGAAATGGGGTGAGCCATGAGCCGCCCAGGCCCGCCGGGGCAGGTCAAGAGGCCTGCACCCATACGAACCAAACCACAGGCCCGCAAGGGCCAGAAGCGGCCCCACAGCGGGGCCAGACAATCCACAAGAGCCTAACAGGAGGATTTACCATGGATTATGTACAGGAAGCCCGCAAAATCATCACCGATTACTACACCGCCACAAAACCATCTGAACAGCTGACGCAGGAGGCCGCCGACGAACTGCGCCAGGGCCACATCACGGAAGCCTACGCCAATGAGCTGACCGCCCACGCCGCGAACGAGAAGCGCACCCTGCGTGATAATGCGTGGTCACAGCTGGAGGCCCTGCTGCGCAAGTTTGCCCTTGCCGCCGGGCTTGCAGATGCACCAAACGGCGACGCCCTCCAAGGCGGCGACTACAGGCTGTTGGCGGACAACTTTCCCATGAGCGCGGAAGAGTTTGCCGCCCTGTGTGAGCGCAACAAGAACAACCCCACGCTGCTGCGCAAGGCTATGGAGTACGGCAACAAAAACGGCGGCCTGGCCCCCTACGCCAAAAAATATTACCGCTCTGCCCATGACCGGGTGCAGCTGTTCAAAACGTTGGTGCAGCGTTGCGGCGCGGTGCTGGATGCAGAGCCGACCAGCCCCACCCGCGGGGACGCCTATTGGAACATGATTGCCCGCGACGTCGAGCCGTGGGCGACGCTGTGAGCGCCAGGAATGGCCAACGCATGGAACTGGACAAACTACTTGCACAGGTGGAGGACGCCCGCAAGGCCCCTCTGCGCGTGTGCTGCCGAACCCCGGCGGGTGAGCTGATCGTCACCAGCGTGGAGGACTGCGCCCGCCAGGGCTACCGCTACTTCCACATTGTAGCGGATGACCTGGACACCCTGCTGGACAGAGAACTGAACCACAGACCATAAGCCCGGCAAAGCTGCACCGCAATGGCGGCGACTAGCTGCGCATTGGATGACGTGCACCGCATACCCAACGACCGCAAAGAAACGCCCCACAGCACCGCAAACGGGTCACTGTGGGGCGTTCTCTGTATTACTTCAGCATTTCCTCTGCCTCTGGCGGCAGAGTACCCGCGCCCTCTGTGGGCTGCTCTCGGTCCATGCGCTGGGCCACCGCGCCCACAATGTAGGCGTTGAGGCTTTCCCCGGCGGCATCTGCTGCCGCCTGGACTGCTGCCTTGTTCTGTGGTGCATCCTTGCGCAGAATCAGATTTACACGGTCATAGGTTTTTGCAATATACTTGTTGTGACTGGCCGCACTCGTTTTTCCTCCCATGTTGTCACCTCCCTGCATGGCATACTTACACAAGATTATAATACTGCATTTTGCCTGTATACGCAACTATGCAATATGTACAATGTGTATGTGCATACAGGCATAAATATTTGTGTGTTCTGTGCATTGCGTGTATGCGCATACAGGCATATAATTATATTCACAGGAACCAAAAACCACAACACACAGGAGGCACAGAACGATGTACACCTATGACATCACTTATGAAATGCAGAACGGAGAGCGCCGCACCTGCATCGTCACGCACTACAATCTAGTCAAGGCCGCACAGCAGGCAGCGCGACTACTTCCCGAGTATGACCCGAACTATAAAATGCTCGTGGAAGTCAAAGAACATATTTACAACTAAGCCGAAACGCCCGCAAGGGCATCCGCCGGGGATAGCCTCCCGGCGCTGATGATGGCAGGCCACAGGGTGCTGCAACACCCAGAGCGCGGCAACGCTCAAACCCCACAGGCATTTTATAGAATGGCCCGACCCAGCACAAAAGCCGAAACCCTCCCCGCCTGTGGAGGGTACACCGGGGGCGTCCTCCCCGGTGCTGATGATGGCAGGACATAGAACGGAGGCACACACAGATGCTAAACAAATTTGAACCGTGGACGACGCAGGCAGAGGCGCTGCGCACCCGCAACGTCGTCCCGGTAAGCCCTAAGACTTATGACTTTCTCGACCAACTGATGGACGTCTATCAGGCGCGACCCATAAACCCCGCTTCCCGTGTGGCGCTGCTAGACCTGCTTACCGTCGTTTTTCTGGCGGGTGAAATCAGCGGGAAGCGCAAAGACCGCGCCCGCCGCAAAGGAGGCGAACGCCAATGAACATCACAGACTTGACCGAGCGCGAGAAAGCTATTCTTGCAGAATTTCGCAGTATGACCGAGGAACAGCAAGACACCTGCCTGCGTGACTTGCAAGAACTACTAAAGAAGAAGGAGGCAGAACCACAATGACCATGAGAACCAACAGCGCCAAGTGGACGGGCACACGCTGGCGCATCGACGTTCAGAAGGACGGAACCCGCAAGAGCTTTTACAGTTCCAAGCCTGGCCGCACAGGCCAGAGGGAGGCCAACGCCAAGGCCGACAAGTGGCTGACAACTGGCGTATCAGACACCGCCCTGCGCGTCTCCCAGGCCTACGCTATGTGGTATGAGACACAACAGGAGACAACCAGCGAGGGCAACTGCCGCAATATCGCCACACGCTGGCGACACTGGATTGAGCCGAACATTGGCAATAAGAAGCTATCCACCCTGACCGAACAGGACTTGCAGAACATCGTTAATAAGGCCTACGCGGCAGGCCTGTCTAAAAAGACACTATCCTGCATCTGTTCAGACCTGCGTGCGCTGTGCAAGTTCTGCCGCGCTGCCAAACTCTCCACCTTCAACCCCGAGGGCCTGCGCGTGCCCGCCGGGGCACGTCTCAAAGGCAAGAAGGTTTTGCAGCCCTCTGACCTCATAACCCTGTTCAATGTGGACACCACACTGTACAAAGGCCAGACCGTCCCAGATGATTATATAAACGCCTACCGTTTCCAGGTGCTTACAGGCCTGCGTCCCGGTGAGCTTGTGGGCCTGCAATGGGGAGATATCCAAGGGAACACCGTCCATGTACAGCGGGCAGTCAACGTGCGAGGGGAAGTCACCAAGGGAAAGAACCAGAACGCCGTCCGATCGTTCGTACTGTCTCGTATGGCCCGGCGGGTGCTGGACGATCAGCGCCAGATCACCGGACGCCAAGAAAGCGTGTTTTGCATCCTGACAGAGTATAACTATTACTGGCGCTGGAAAGTCTACTGCAAGGCCAACGGCTTGACCGTTGTGACGCCCTACGAGCTGCGCCACACGTTTGTCTCTGTGGTCAAAACGTTACCCGCCGGGGAGGTCAAAGGCCTTGTGGGCCACAGCCTGGATATGGATACCTTTGGAGTGTATGGGCACGCTCTGACTGGCGAGGCAGAGGCCACAGCGGAGGCAGTAGAGGGGACATTTCTAAAGATTCTGAATAACGCCTAAAGAAGTGCGGTCAAAAATGCGGTCAAGGAAACAAAAAAGACGCTGAAACTAACGTTTCAACGCCAATTTTGCAAGTGCGGCTAACAGGACTTGAACCTGCACGTCGTGGACACTGGACCCTAAAACCAGCGCGTCTGCCAATTCCGCCATAGCCGCATAATAAAAATAGTTTACCAAGTTTCGGTGAATTTGTCAATGCAAAATGTTGATTGACACCGCGCCCCAAGACGATTGTTCTATAAGAAAAGGGCATCACCTATGCAATACACAAAACTGGGATACACCGATATTGAAATTTCCAAGGTCTGCGTGGGTTGCATGAGCTTTGGCGGGGCGGGCAAAGTGCGGGCGCTGGATGTGGCATGAGCGCGGAGGATATAGCCGCCCTGGCGGAATGCTGCCTGCCGCATCCCATTGTGGGCACCACCAACGCTAACCTGCCGCAGGGAGTTGTGCTGCTGGACGAAAAAAAGTAAAATAGAAATGGGATTGCACACGAAAAATTGTACCTACTGTGTGCGCTTTTTACATTCTGTCTATGGACGCGCAACCCGGTTATACGGTATACTATACCCAAACCGCCCGCTCACCTGTGACTACGGAGGTACACCTTGAAACAAAACCTGTTTGCCAAATTCTTGCCCTTCAATTTTTTGATGCTGCTCGTCGCGGGCATCATCAACGCTATTGGTGTTACGCTGTTCATTGCACCGGTGCAGCTGTATGACAGCGGCATTTCCGGCACATCGATCCTGCTGTCCCAGCTGACGCCGGATTATCTCTCGCTGTCCTTCTTTCTGGTGCTGCTCAACGTGCCGCTGCTGCTGTTCGGATTCAAGCGGCAGGGAGCGGTGTTCTCTGTCTACGCCATTTTTGCGGTCTGCGTCTACTCGGCGGCGGCTTGGCTTATCACCGACGTGTTACCCATCGATGTGAGCATTGCGTCGCCACTGGCGGGAACAGACCTGTTCCTCTGCGCGTTGTTCGGCGGCATTATTTCGGGCGTCGGCAGCGGCCTGGCGATACGCTACGGCGGCGCGATGGACGGCATTGAGGTCGTGGCGGTCATTTTTGCCAAGCCGCTGGGGCTTTCGGTGGGCACGTTTGTCTTGATTTATAACGTGCTGCTGTACATTATATGCGGCGTGGTCATGGGCAGCTGGATACTGCCACTCTACTCTATCGTGACCTACGCGGCGGGGTCCAAGACGGTGGACTTCATCGTGGACGGCTTGGACAGTGCTAAGGCGGCCATGATCATTACGACCAACCCGGATGAAATCGCCCGCACCGTGTCGGAAGAGTTCGGCACCGGCCTGACGATTCTCGACGCCCACGGGTTTTACTCAGACACCCCTAAAACAGTACTCTATGTCGTGGTCAACCGCTTCCAGACTGTCAAGCTGAAAACGTTCGTTAAGGCCATTGACCCCAACGCCTACATGGCCATCAGCCCGGTGGCTGACCTGCTGCACGGCAGTAAGGAAGAATCTGTCTGACCCCAAGCCCCTGCGCCCACTGCGGTGCAGGGGCTTTTTGCCGACATAATCCGCCCATGCCCTGCACATCCTAATGCAAAAGCGAGGGAATGTGCTATGTGCAAACACAAATTTTTGCGGCGGGCATTGGCAGTGTTGGCCGCCTGCCTGCTGCTGGGGGCAGCCTGTCTGGCTGGCCTTGCCAAGGCACTGCCGGATACGTTTTACATCGACGGTGCACTGACCGATTTAAAAATCGCCGCCATGCCGTTTCTGTCCGTCGCGCAGCCCCGGCAGGGGAGCATGGCGGCAGACAACGCCGTGGCCGATAAAAGCGGCAACGTGACGCTGACATTGCTGGGGGTTGTGCCCATCAAGACGGTGCGCGCGGTAAGCACCCCACGCCGCACGGTGCAGGTCTGTGGTACGCCGTTTGGGGTCAAAATGTTCTCCGACGGGGCACTGATTGTGGCGTTCTCCGATCGCTACACGGCATTGGGCAGTGAGAACCCGGCCAAGGCTGCAGGCCTGCGGCTGGGAGATTGGATCGTCTCGGCAGGAGGGCGGCCTGTGCGCAGCAACGATGACCTGACGGCGGCTATCCAGGCGGCGGACGGTGCACCGCTGACCGTAGTATATCGCCGTGATGGTGTACAGCACACGGCGGCTCTGACACCGGCACAGGACGAAAAGGGACGCTATAAAGCGGGCGTCTGGGTGCGGGACTCTGGGGCGGGCATCGGCACAATGAGCTTTGTAGACGCCCAGCACGGCACCTTTGCAGGACTGGGCCATTCCATCAGCGATACCGACACCGGCACTGAGCTGACGCTGCTTTCGGGTGAAATTGTCCCGGTGACGATCACCGGCTGTATCCGGGGTGCGGCGGGCAGCCCGGGGGAACTGCGGGGCGAGTTCTCCGCTAAGGCGGTGGGCCAGGTGTTGGCAAACGATGCTGCCGGGGTGTACGGCAGCTATACCGGCGGTACGATCGGCCAGGCTGTGCCGGTGGCGAATGTGCAGGAAGTCACACCCGGCGAGGCGGAATTGTGGACGACTGTGCAGGGAACGACTGCGCAGCCCTATAAAGTACGGATCGAGAGGGTGACGATGACCGGCAGCGACCCGAACCGCAACCTGCTTATTAAAGTGACGGATGAGCGGTTACTGGAAAAAACCGGAGGCATTGTGCAGGGCATGAGCGGCTCGCCTATTGTGCAGAATGGGCAGCTGGCAGCCGTGCTGACCCATGTGCTGGTCAATGACCCAGCGAAGGGCTACGCCATCTTTGCGGCAACGATGCTGGAAAAAGCGGATGCTGTCATAAAGTGATGAGCAGTGCCCTATCTACCCGAACAGAGCGGGAAAAGAGTTGCCTGGGAAAATGACGTAAAATGGAATAGCGTGACGCTGCGTGTAATATTGCGGCGAATTGCGGCGAAATATAGGAAAACTTGTCGAACGAAAGTTGGCCGAAATTATGAAAAAATGCTCCATACCCTATTGCAGATAGTGGAAAAACATGGTAAAATTTCCAATGTAAGCAGAGCTTGAGCAAAGTTTACGCGCAAAGGAACGCGCAGCTCAGAAAGTATGGAGGATATGTGACGATGGAAAAGATCAAATTTGTGATGACCGACACTGACACGCAGGTGTCCGATGCTTGCAGACGTGCGCTGGAAGGAAAGGGTGTTTCCGTGACCGTCTGTGAGAAAAACGGCACCAAGGCGCTGGATGCACTGCTGGCAATCCACCCGCAGGCCGTGCTTCTGGATGCTTTTATGCCTGACCTGGATGCAATCACGGTCAAGCAGCGTTACGAGGCTCAGAACGCGGGCGGCAGCCGCACCACGTTCTTCGTCACCGGCGCGTTTCAGAGCGAGGAGATCGAGCAGGAACTGCTGGACAGCGGGTTCTCGTTCTTCTTCGTCAAGCCCTTTGATGAAAATGTACTGGTAAGCCGCGTCCTGAAAGCGGCCGGCAACACGATCCGCCCGCAGATCGTGTCCCAGGACAGCGACGAACTCACCGTGACGGAGATCCTGCACCAGATCGGCGTACCGGCGCACATCAAGGGCTACCAGTTCTTGCGCGATGCAATTTTGCTGACCATCAGCGACCATGGGTACATCAATGCCGTGACGAAGCGCCTCTACCCGGAGATTGCCAAGAGGAACATGACAACCGCCAGCCGCGTGGAGCGTGCAATCCGCCACGCCATCGAGGTGGCGTGGGACCGCGGAGATGTGGACACGCTGAACAGTTATTTCGGCTACACGATCCACAACCTGCGCGGTAAACCGACGAACAGCGAGTTTATCGCCATGATTTCAGATAAAATTCGCTTGGACAAAAAGCGCCACGCATAATGCCGCAGGGCAGGCAGCCCAACACCCTGACGATAAGACAAGCAAGCAACAAAAACTTATAAAAACAAAAAATGTAAAAAAGCTCAAGTCTGTTACAAAGCACCGGGGCATATCCAACTGTATGGTGGATATGCCCCGGCGTTTTGTGAGATTTTTAAATGGGTGATTTAATTGGTTTTGACGGGCGTAGATGCCATATGTGGTTTCGCCGGCTTGGACAGTATCGAGTAAAGAATAGTTTTGGAGAGAGCCTGAATCCATTTTGCCCTCATCCAAAACGAAATAATCCCTATAATTTTCCCGGATTCTCCTTGACAAACCCATCTCCATCGTGTATAATTATATCCGTTACTTGCCTCTGTAGCTCAGTCGGTAGAGCAGGGGACTGAAAATCCCCGTGTCATTGGTTCGATTCCGATCGGAGGCACCATTTTAAGCGGCCGTAGCTCATCTGGTAGAGCGCCACCTTGCCAAGGTGGAGGTAGCGAGTTCGAGCCTCGTCGGCCGCTCCACAGCGTAACCACCCTTCGGGGTGGTTTTTTTGTGCCCCAATGCGGCAAAAATAGTGCATACCCTGCCTTTTGCCCATTGACGCGGCCTCTCTATAAAGGTATACTGAAGCTGTTCCCTGACAAAAGCAGGGAAGATTTGCGGTATATTAAAAAAGGAGTGCGGAATCATGAAAAACAATACCATTAAAACTTTCGTTGCCGTCGGCATCGGCGCAGCCCTGTTCTTTGTCCTGGGCCGTTTCGTAGCGATCCCCAGCCCGGTACCCAACACTAACATCAGCCTTCAGTACGCTGTTCTGGGTCTGCTGGCTGCTATGTACGGCCCTGTGGCCGGCGGCCTGATCGGCTTCATCGGTCACGCCCTTATCGACCTGTCCTGGGGCGGCATCCCGTGGTGGAGCTGGGTCATTGCCTCTGCCTTCACCGGTGTTGTCGTTGGCCTGTTTGCCAAGAAGCTGAACATTCAGGATGGTGACTTCAACAAGGCTAAGGCCGCTATCTTCGCCGTTGCCAACGTTGTGGCCCACGCCATTGCCTGGATCGTCGTTGCGCCTGTGCTGGACATCCTGATTTATTCTGAGCCTGTTAAGAAGGTCTTTGCACAAGGCGCTTTCGCCGCTGTGTCCAACATCATCACGGCTGTCGTGGTCGGCGGCCTGCTGATTCTGGCTTACACCAAGACCATTGCCAAGAAGGGCTCTCTGGACAAAGAGTAATCACGTTTGACCCCCGTATGCCTTCCCACGAACGCGGGAAGGCATTTTGCTGTTACAACAACTATTTCCCTGCGAGGTGCCGTATGGCAGAGACCAAAACACCCATCATATCCTTCAAAAATTTTTCGTTCCAGTACCGCGCCCAAAAGCAGCCCACCCTGCATGATATCAACCTGGATATCTACCCGGGTGAGCGCGTCCTGATTGCCGGGCCTTCCGGCAGCGGCAAAAGCACACTGGCAGCCTGCATCAATGGCCTGAATCCCTTCTCCAACCCCGGTGAGTGTACAGGCAGCCTGACAGTAGACGGCGTGGATGCGCCCAACAGCAGCATTTTTGAGCTGGCGGATCATGTCGGCACCGTGCTGCAGGATCCGGACGGCCAGTTCATCGGCCTGACGGTGGCGGAAGATATCGCCTTTGCGCTGGAAAACAGCTGCACCCCGCAGAAAGAAATGCACGAGACGACCCGCCGCGCCGCTGAACTGGTGGGAATCGAAAACCACCTGGATTACGCCCCGCACGAGCTTTCGGGCGGGCAGAAGCAACGCGTCAGTCTGGCGGGTGTCATGGTCGATGAAGTCAAAATCCTACTCTTTGACGAGCCGCTGGCAAACCTCGACCCGGCCACCGGCAAGCAGGCCATCGAACTGATCGACACAATCCAGCAAAAGACCGACACGACGGTGCTCATCATCGAGCACCGCCTCGAGGATGTGCTCTGGCGCAGCGTGGACCGCATCGTACTGGTCAACGACGGCCGCATTTTGGCGGACCTGCGCCCCGACGAGCTGCTGTCCGGCGCACTGCTGGCCGAAAACGGCATCCGCGAGCCGCTCTACGTCACGGCTATACGGTATGCGGGCGTTGCCATCACGCCTGAAAAGCACCCTGCTCACATTGATTCTGTCGTACTGGACGACGCCGACACCGCAAAACTGCAGGCCTGGTTCAAGGCTGAGCCGCTGCCTGCCCCCAAGCCCGCACCACAGCCGCTGCTGGAAGTCAAGGGCCTGAGCTTCGGCTACAACAAGGGCCAGCGCACCCTGACCAATGTAAGTTTCACGATTGGCAGGGGAGAGATGGTCAGCATCGTGGGTCGCAACGGCGCGGGCAAGTCGACCCTCTCCAAACTGATCTGCGGTTTTGAGACGCCGGACAGCGGTGAAATTTTCTTTGACGGCAAGAACTTGAAAGAAGAAAACATCCGCCGCCGCGCCAGGCACATCGGCTACGTTATGCAGAACCCGAACCAGATGATTTCCAAAACGATGATTTTCGATGAAGTCGCGCTGGGTCTGCAGGGCAGCGGCCTGAGCGAGGCTGACACCCGCGCCAAAGTCGAGGACACCCTCAAGATCTGCGGCCTGTATCCCTTCCGCAACTGGCCGATTTCTGCATTGAGCTTCGGCCAGAAAAAGCGTGTGACCATCGCCAGCGTGCTGGTGCAGGACCCCGAGCTTATCATCCTCGATGAGCCGACAGCCGGACAGGATTTCCGCCATTATACGGACATTATGGAGTTCCTGCGCGGGCTGAATGCCAAGGGTGTGACTGTCGTGATGATTACCCACGATATGCACCTGATGCTGGAATACACGCCCCGAGCGCTGGCCTTCTGTGACGGGCGGCTGATTGCGGATTGCAGCGCGGCGGCCATCCTCTGCGACCCAAAGCTCATCGAGCAGGCGGCACTGAAAGAAACCAGCCTGTACACGCTGGCCAACCGCTGTGGCATTGCGCCCGCGGAAGATTTTGTAGAACGCTTTATCGCGGCTGACAGGGAGGTGCGTGCGCATGGCTGCTAATACCGTTTTGAACTACCTGCCGCGTAAAAGCGTGGTGCATGAGCTGACAGGAACAACCAAGCTGGCGTTCTTTCTGCTGTTCACCTTCGCCGGCATGATCACCTACAATACCTGGGTGCTGTTGGGGCTGATGGTCGTCAGCTTTGCGGCGTTCAAACTAAGCCACATCAAGCTGCGGGAAGTCCGGTTCATGCTGGTCTTTATGCTGGTGTTCCTGGCGCTGAACGATTTGTTCATCTTTTTGTTTGACCCCAACCAGGGCACGACGCTCTATGGCACCCGCACGGTGCTGTGCCATCTGTTCTGGCGGTATGATCTGACCGCTGAGCAGCTGTTTTATATGTTCAACATTTCGCTGAAATATTTTGTGGCGCTGCCGGTGGCTATCCTCTTTATTTCGGCCACGAACCCCAGCGAGTTTGCCGCCAGCCTCAACAGCATCGGCATTTCCTACAAGGTCGGCTACTCGGTGGCGATTGCCCTGCGGTACATCCCGGATATCCAGCGTGACTACCATAGCATCAGCCAGGCGCAGCAGGCCCGCGGCGTTGAACTGGGCCGCAGCGAGCCGTTTTTCAAGCGACTGAAAAACTCGGTCAACATCCTGCTGCCGCTGATTTTGACGAGCCTGAACCGTATTGACACGATTTCCAACGCCATGGAGCTGCGCGGCTTTGGAAAAAGTGACAAACGCACCTGGTACACCCGCCGCCCCTTCGCCCGCCGTGATTTTATCGCGCTGGGTATCGGCGTCGCGCTGTTGGCGGTCAGCCTGACCGTGACGATCAAATTTGGTCGGTTTTATAATCCGTTTGTGTAAAAGAGCATAGAAATGTAAAAAGCGCCCCTGCGGATAACAACTCCGCTGGGACGCATTTTTTATGCCTTATAGAGCTGTAGGGGCCGGGCATGCCCGGCCCGCAAGCACCCCTTGAACACCCGTTTACGGTATACACCGTAGGGGCGCATTCTATATGCGCCCGTGGCCACGCACGGTCACGCAAAACACAGGATGGAAGAACATTAAAACAGCTGGAAAAGGCAGATAGTTAAAGTTGTTTCTGCGTAGGGGAGGGATTCATCCCTCCCGTGAACCTTGCAGGTGCCGCATGCGCCCCGGGAGACGTAAATGCCTCCCCCTACAAAGTTCCCAACAGGCATCAGTCGGCCAGAAGCTGGCGGGCCGGGCATGCCCGGCCCCTACAACCCGGTCAAAAACACAGCCGCCCGCTCAGGCATCATCATACCTGGGCGGGCGGCTGTGTTTTTGTATCAAAAGCTTACTGCATCAATCCGCAGACCAGCTGTGCATACGCCACGGGGTCTTCAATGGGCAGGCCTGCAATCAGCAGGGCCTGGTCATACAGCAGTTCGGCGTACTTCGCAACCTTGTCGGTGTCGCCTGTAGCGTGGGCGGCTTTCAGCGCGGCAAAGACAGTGTGGTTCGGGTTCAGCTCCAACACCTTCGTGCTCTCGACGCCCTCGGCGTTGGGCATACGGCGCAGAACCTTCTCCATCTCCATCGAGATACCGCCCTCGGCGGAACTCAGCGTGACCGGGTGCTCCTGCAGGGTGGGGTTGACCTTGACTTCCTTGATCTTTCCTTTCAGGTCCTTCTTGATTTCCTCAAACAGATCCTTGTTCTCGGTCTCGGCAGCCTCGGCGGCCTTCTTCTCGTCCTCGGTCTCCAGGCCCAGGTCACCGGTATTGATATTCTGGAATTCCTTTTCCTTGTAGTCGTGCATGACTTGCAGGCAGAACTCGTCCACATCCTCGGTGCAGAGCAGCAGGTCATAGCCCTTGCTCAGCACCAGCTGGGCATTGGGCAACTTGCCCAGGCGGTCGGTATCATCACCGGCAGCAAAGTAGATGCACTTCTGGCCCTCGGGCATTTTTTCAATGTACTCATCCAGCGTGACGAGCTTCTGCTCCTTGGCGGAGTAGAACATCAGCAAATCACCCAGCAGATCCTTGTGCATACCGTAGTCCCCGTAGACGCCAAACTTGACCTGACGGCCGAAGTTCTTCCAGAACGTCTCGTACTTCTCGCGGTCGTTGACCAGCATAGCGTGCAGTTCGTTTTTGATCTTCTTTTCCAGAGAGCTGCGCATCAGCTTGAGCTGGTTGTCCTTCTGCAGCGTCTCACGGCTGATGTTCAGGCTCAAGTCCTCGCTGTCCACAACGCCCTTGACAAAGCTGAAATAGTCGGGCAGCAGGTCGCCGCACTTCTCCATGATCATGACACCGGAAGCGTAGAGTGCCAAGCCCTTCTCATACTCCTTGGTGTAATAGTCATACGGGGTGGAGCCGGGGATGAACAGCAGCGCCGTGTAGGTTGCCGTGCCCTCGGTGCGGCTGGTAATGACCCGCAGCGGGTCGGTGTAGTCCATGAACTTGTTCTTGTAGAACTCGTTGTAGTCCTCGTCTTTGACTTCACTCTTCGGGCGCTTCCAGATGGGCACCATGCTGTTCAGCGTTTCCAGCTCGGTGTAGGTCTCGTACTCGGGCTTGTAATCGTCGCCCGCATCCTCCGGCTTCGGCTTCTGGCGGGATTTCTCACGGTACATCGTGATGGGAAAGCGGATGTAATCGCTGTACTTCTTGATGAGGTTGGTGATTTCGTAGTCTTCCAGATACTCGCTGTAATGGTCAGTGTCGGTGTCATCCTTCATGACCAAAATGATTTCAGTGCCGACATCGTCCTTGTCGGTCTCGGTCAGGGTATAGCCCTCAACGCCGGTGGATTCCCACTTCCAGGCAGTATCCTCGCCCTGGGCGCGGGAAATGACGGTCACTTTCTTGGCAACCATAAAGGCAGAGTAGAAGCCGACGCCGAACTGACCGATGATGTCGATATTGTCGCTCTGGTTCTCGGTCTTGAAGTCGAAAGAACCGGACTTGGCGATGGTGCCCAGGTTCTTTTCCAGCTCGTCCTTCGTCATGCCGATGCCGTTGTCGCTGATGGTCAGCGTGCGGCTCTCCTTATCGGGCTGAATGTGGATCTTCAAGTCATCCTTCGTGATGCCGACAGACGTGTCGGTCAGGCTCTTGAAGTAGCGCTTGTCGCAAGCGTCCGAAGCGTTGGAAATCAGCTCACGCAGGAAGATCTCGCGGTTTGTATAGATAGAATTGATCATCAGGTCGAGCAGCTTTTTGCTTTCGGCCTTGAACTGACGCATTGCCATAGAAGAAAACCTCACTTATACAAATGAAATTAGCACTCGTTTATTTCAACTGCTAAAGCTAGTTTAGCACTCTTTTCTATAAAGTGCAACCCTTGTGCCGCATTTTAACAAAAAATTTAAAATCAGGGGTTTTCAAACAGAGAGATTTGCGGTATGCTAAGAATATATACGCAGCTTAAACGCCCCTTAAGAGGAGCCTTTAGAAATTTCCAGAAAGGACACCCACACATGAGCATCTACGGCGACCGCGCGTATGCGGCGTTTTTCAAGGGTTACAACTGCTGCCAATCGGTGGCGGTGGCCTTTGCAGAGGAAATGGGCATGACCGAAAAGCAGGCCTTGCAAATTTCCGCAGGTTTCGGCGGCGGATTTGGACGTATGCGGGAGGTCTGCGGTGCGTTCTCCGGTATCACACTGGTGCTGGGGGCACTCTACGGCAGCGACGACCCTGCGAAAAAGACCGCGCTCTACACCGACGTACAAGCCCTGGCCGCCGAGTACAAGGCCCGCAACGGCAGAGGAAGCATGATCTGCAAAGAGCTTCTGGGTCTGAAAGAACCCGAGGGCAGCCCCATCGCCAGCCCCCGCACCCCCGAATACTACAAAAAGCGCCCCTGCCCGGAACTCTGCCGCCTTGCCGCCGATATCATGGCGGAGTACATCGCGGCGCACCCTAAATAAAGAACCCGGTAGGGGCCGGGTATGCCCGGCCCTCAGCTTTGCATGAATGGCCGTCTGCCATTGTGTTGAGGGTGGGGCATACCCCGCCCCTGCAACCGTGTTCCGTTCGTAGGGCGGCCAGCCCTCTGACCGCTGCCATGCCGCAACGTCCGGGGAAGGGATAAATCCCGCCCCTGCATATAAAATCAGAATCGAGGAAATATCCATGCAATTCTACAACCATACCCTCCCCAGCGGCGCAGCCCTCGTTGGCTACCTGCGGGACGAGACTACCGAAATGCCCGCCTTCAACATCCGCCCGGCTATACTAATTCTGCCGGGCGGCGGCTACGCCTGGTGCAGCTCGCGCGAGGCTGACCCCGTCGCCATGCAGTTTTTGCAGGCAGGCTATAACGTCTTTATCCTGACCTACACCTGCCGTAAGGACGATACCCAGCCGCCGCTGCGCTGGCAGCCGCTGATCGACGCAGCGGGGGCAATTTTGCACATCCGCCGCAACGCAGCAAAGTTCCGTGTTGACCCCTTCAAGGTTGCCGTCTGCGGCTTCTCGGCGGGCGGGCATCTGGCGGCATCCACGGCCATCCTGTGGGATGCCGAGCCGGTGCAGAAAGCCCTCGGCATCCACGCCGAGGAAGCCCGCCCCGATGCTGTTGTGCTGGGCTACCCAGTTATCACGTCGGGCATCATGACCCACGGCGGCTCCATCAAGAATCTTTGCGGCGACGATGCCGAACTGAAGGCCACCATGAGCCTGGAAAATCAAATCCGCGGCGATCTGCCGCCCTTCTTTATCTGGCACACGGTGGAGGATGGCTCGGTCCCTGTGCAGAACTCACTGCTGCTGGCGTCGGCCCTGACCGAGCATAAGGTGCCGTTTGAGCTGCATCTCTTCAACCACGACGGCCACGGCACCAGCACCTGCACGCGGGAGGTCAACACCCCCAACGCCCACAACCGCGCCTGGGTGGATCTGTGTACGGACTGGCTGGCCGACCTCTTCAACTATCACCTGTAAGGAAGATGACAAAACATGAAGATCATGTTTTACACATTGCGCCCCTTTGACGAGCAGCAGTATTGCGAGCCGTACAAACAACAGTACGGCATCGACTATACCGGCACGCCCGGCGTACCCACGCCGGAGAACCTGCACCTGGCCGAGGGCTGCGACGCCGTCAGCACGAACCCCTGCGCGATTCGGCCCGAATACCTGGAAGCCTGGGCCGGGATGGGCGTAAAATACCTGCCCTGCCGCAGCATCGGGTATGACCATATCCCGCTGGATACCGCCAAAAAATTGGGTATGCGCATCAGCCACAGCCACTACCCGCCGGAGGGGGTGGCAAACTATACCATCATGTTGATTTTGATGTGTACCCGCAAGATGAACCAAATCATGCTGCGCGCCAACGTGCAGGACTACTCACTGCCCGGCAAGATGGGCCGCGATATCTCGGACTGCACAGTGGGCGTCATTGGCACCGGCAAGATCGGCCAGACCGTCGTTCGCAATTTGAGCGGTTTCGGCTGCAAGATGCTGGCCTACGACCTCTACCCGAACGACGCTGTAAAGAAATACGCAGACTATGTCACGCTGGACGAGCTGTATGCCCGCAGCGACGTCATCACGCTGCACACGAACGCTACGGCGGAGAACCACCACCTCATCAACGCCGACGCCATCGCCAAGATGAAGGACGGCGTGCTGTTGGTCAACACGGCACGCGGCACCCTCATCGACCCGGACGCGCTGGTGACCGGGCTGGAATGCGGCAAGATCGGCGGCGCGGGGCTGGACGTCATCGAGGACGAGACCGGCATCTGCTACTACAACCGCATGGGCGAGGCCATCCCCAATCGCGAGCTGAACCTGCTGCGCAGCTACCCCAATGTTATCCTCAGCCCGCACACGGCGTTCTACACCGATGTGAACGTGGCAAACATGGTCAAATCGCCCTTTGAGGCGCTGGACGCCTACGCCCACGGTCGGCCCTACGCAGGCGAGGTGCAGCTGTGACGGCTGTCAACGTGGAGCCGGGCCGCTGCGGTGAAAACTGGGATAGCTGCCCGCACCTGACAACAGGGGAGACGTTTGATTTTGCCTGCGCAGGCTGCGGCGATTGTTGCCGCAAACGGCGGGATCTGGTGCTGTCCGGGTATGACCTCTACCGCATTGCGCGGCGGCTGCGGCTGTCGCCCCGCATCGTGGCATCGGCCTTCTGCAAAAGCTATGTGGCCGATACGACCTGCCTGCCTGCGCTTCGGCTGACGCCCGACCCTAAGACCGGGGACTGCCGCTTTTTTGAAGGCGGCGCCTGCGCCATCCATGCCGCAAGGCCGCTGGCCTGTGCGCTCTACCCGCTGGGGCAGAGCATTGATACCGTGACGGCCAGGATGGAGTATTACGTCCAAACGCCGCTGTGCGGTGCGCGGGCAGGGAAACGAACCTTGCAGGACTACCTGAACGATGCCGCCATCCCGGATCGTGCGGGTATCGACGCGCGTTGGGCCATCGTCTGCACGCAGCTGTCCCATAAATTGCAGGCCGCGGGTGGGCAGAACAACCCGCACTTCTCTGCCGCCGCCAAGCGCACGGAGCGCGCCCTCTACTACGACTATTCCCTTGGCGACGAGTTCTACCCGCAGTTTTGCCAAAACATAGAAATTTTGATGCCGCTGCTGGATAGGATGCTGTAAATCAAAATTAGTAGGAATCGGGCATACCAGGCCCTCAACTTTCCCATAAACGCCTGCGGGCCGCATATGTGCGGCCCTGCCGAATAATAACAAAAGGCGCTGTGACCACACCGGCCACAGCGCCTTTTCTATCCAAAATCAGCAAATATAAAATCCGCCTCTGCCGCCGCAGCAGCACCAGCTCAGCACATTGCATACCAGCAAATACAGCCAGAACGACAAACAAAACGATCCCGGGCGGCCGCTGGGCTGGGCGTAGGGCTGCTGGTAGCTCGTGTAGCTGCGGCCCGGGCTTTGCAGCTGGTCCAGCAAGTTCTGATAGGCGTAGTTGTTCGGCTCCATCGATACCGCCGTGCGGGCTTCCTCCTGGGCACGGATATTGTTGCCAAGCCCCTGGTTGGCCAGCGCGGCGTAGTAGTGCCACTGCGCCGTGCGGTTGGCGGTGGGGATGCCGTTCAGCGTGTTCATGGCTTCCTCATAGAAGCCGCTGCGGATGTAGTTTGCCGCCGCACGCAGCTCGGGGTCGCCTGCGGTGCTGCCGTAGCTCTGCCCCCCGGTTGAACCGCTTGTGCTGTAGTACCCGAACCCGAACGGCCCAAAGCCGAACCCGCCCCCGCTGAAGGGGTCCTGGTACTGCTGGCCGTACCCGCTCTGGCCGTAGGATTGGCTGCTTTGCCGGTACGTCGCGCCGCCGCCCTGCTTGATGCGCATGATCTCGCTGTATGCGGCCTGCACTTCCTTAAAGTGCTCCTCGGCGGAAGGATCGTCGGGGTGCAGGTCGGGGTGGTATTGCTTGCACTTTTGACGGTAGGCTTTTTTAATCGTTTCGTCATCGGCACCGGGAGTGATGCCCAATACGCTGTATGGATCAGTCATGTCTGCGCCCCTCCCGGTGCTTACGTACCAGCGCGTATTTGCTCCACACGCCGGAATAGATCGTGTTGTACAATAGTTTCCCCTCCGGGGTATCTTTTAATATCGGCAGCATTTCAAACGGCTGCGCACAGCGGCCCATCTGCTGGGTCAGCAGCTCGTGGCAGCGCTGCTCATAGGCGGCAGGCGGCAGTTCATCTGCCAGCTGACGCAGTGCGTTGAAACGTCCTTCTTTTTCGTCTTTTTCCAAATCATCATAGGCGTCCATCAAATAGATAAAGCCGCCCAGGCCCTGCCCCATGGCCCGCAGCGCCGGGGCCCAGATGTCGTCGCGGCAGGCAAAAACATCGCCCAGCAGCGCACCGAACGCATTGCACAGCGCGTCCAGGTCGTGGCTCCCTGCGCTCTCCAGGGCGTTCAGCTTGTCCAGTGCGTCGGTCATCGTCTGCATCTGGCGGGGCCAGCGTTCCCGCAGGGCGGGTAGCTGCGGCTCCAGCTTTTGCGCCTGGGCCAGGCTGGCACGGCGGTGGTCATCTTGCCAATCGTCCATAAAGTTATAGTACGCCAGCGCGGCGGTCATGTCGGCGGCGTAGTCCATAAACTCATTGTCAGCCCGGGGCCGAGGTTTGATGGGGTGCGGTGCGCAGCGGCCCGCCGTGTAGGCGGTGGGGACGTCGTACAGCGCCGTCAATAAAATGGCAACGAACGCCATGTCATAGCTCAGCGCCAGCTGCCCGGTGCGGCCATAACGGCGGCCCAGCGCCCGGCAAAGCCCACAGTAATAGGCCTGGTAGCGATCCATGTCGGCGTCTGCCAGCCCCTTGCGATAAATCGTAACATATCCAAACATTGGGCGTCAACTCTTTTTGATGAACTGGTTGCCGCATTTGGGGCAGGTGATGCTGATTTTGCCGCGCCCACGGGGCACGCGCAGCTGCTGACCGCACTTGGGGCAGCGGTAGTAGTGGTAGTCCTTGCGCTGCTTGAACCGCACCTGATACTTGCCCAGCCAGGTCGTTACGCGGTTTTGGTAGGATAAGTATTTGAGATTTTCGGCATAGCGCTTGCGGGTGTTGCGGCTGAGAATGCGGAAGTAGCTGTAAATGATGGCCGCCAGCCCCAGCCAGTAGAGAATCGGCGACACCCACGCCCCAATCACAATAAGGATGAGAGAGGCAATGCACAGAAACCCGCCGAACTGGTCAAACCCATAGCGGCCGGACATAAAGCGCTGAAACCAGCCTTTCATTTATAAAAACCACCTTTTTGCGGCAAAGCCGCATTGTTTACACTTTAGTATGACATATAAATATGGGCAAATCGTGAACAAGCGGGAAATAGAGTTTGAACAAATACTACTTCCGTCCGCCGGTCAGCACATCCAGCGCTTTTGGGCAGAACCGAGAAAGCGTGGTATGCAGCGCCCGGGCCAGGCACAAAATAGCAAGCAGATACAACACACGTCCCAGCCCATTGATGAGTGCGGCAGGCGAAGCCGGGTATACCACGTACATCAAATCGCGGATCGGATGCAAGAGGTGCTTGAGCAATGGCTGATGCAGGGCGTACACAAGGAACGACAAATGATAGACTTTTCTGTCACACAGGAACTCCGGAATAGGCAATAAGAACAGCGCGAACAGCGGAAGCACTTGCAGCGTCATGAGCGAGAAGAAGCCAGAAAACACGGCGTCGGCGGCAAGTGCAGCCAGAAGCGCAGCCAACAGAAAGCGTAGATTATCTATCTCCGATGCCTGTGTGCAATAAAATCCGAAGTAAGCGCCCAAAAGATAGGACGGCATATACCGCAAAATATTATTGACATAGCCATATTGGCAGAAAGCCGAGGCAAAATCTGCGGATTGCAACCAGTAGAAAAACAAAATTGCCGCGAACGTAAGGCAAAAGCCACGACAACGACCTGCACGCTCGTAAATAAGCAGAATAACAGGGGCAAGCAATGCCAGCAGAAAGACCGCATAGAGATACCACAGTGCGCCATCCGGCGGCCATTGGTCAAGAAGAAAGGTCGTTTTCAGAAATTCACGTTTGGTCATGGCCTCATGGTGCAGCAGATTGACCGCAAAAGTCAAACATTGCCACGCCAGATAGGGAACCAACAGCGAAAAAGTGCGGCGCTTGACCTTACCGGCCCAGCCGCGCAGCGATAAATTCAGAAACAGCAAATAGCCAGTCACTGCAAAAAAATAGGACATGGCAAGTGTCGCGGTATTTGTGAAGAAGTTTGATATGGCATCAAAACATACCTGGTCCAACCCAACAGACGGGACAGCCGGGGAAGGGCCGCAGTGATAGAGAACGATGCCGCAGGTCATCACAAACCCCAGAAAGGATATGCGCCTGCTGATTTCCTGGTTCATGGTAAGAAAAAACTCCTTTTTCTCAGCCTAATGTATCCGCAAAATAGTCACTGTCAATGCGCTTTATCTGGTAAACCTTCTGTACGGAAACGCCAAGACCATATTCAATCATCAAGGAAGTGAGCTGTTTTCCATCTACCAGAATGATATGCTGTGCATCGGCGTATTCCTTGGCACCTTTGGAAAACTTTGCTGTTGTGATAAATAGTCCCTTCTCTACCCTAGGTGGCCCCATCATAGCACCAAAGAACCTTTGAATCTCGGGCTTTCCAATCGTAATATCTGGGTTCCAACGCTTGGCTTGAATGTAAATCAGATTAAACCCGAGTTTATCCTCATGGATGACGCCGTCAATGCCATCGTCACCGCTGGCTTTGGTTTTGAAACCATCACCATAGTCCAGGGCTTTCATCAAATCAACGACAAGCTGCTCAAAGAAAATAGGTGTCTGTCGCATGATTTCGGATAGAAGGTCATCGGCAAGCGTATCGTTTATGGTCTGTTGCAGGGCATCCATCTGCTCTTCTGGCGTTTTCACGTCTTCCTGTGTTGGGGAGGATGCGCTGGAAAGTTGGGTTCCGTTGCCGACAAAGGCGGCAAACGACGCATAGTTCTTTTTCAAGTACTCGTTGGTGATGGAAACGCCACTATCCAACAGCCGTTTGCCCTCTTGTGTTATCACATAGTTGCCGCGACTTGGGGAATCTACAAGGCCCGCTTTCTTCAAATAAGTTTTTGCCCAGTTCAACCGATTAACAAAAACCGTTTGGCGCTGGCTGGGTAATTGCTCTGACAAATCCTCGGTTGACAAGTGCAACAGAGCAGCGGCATCAGATGCAACAGACTTTGCATTATGAACCTGGCCATCTGCAATTACAGTGAGAAAGGGGCTGTACAGCTCATCATATTTAGGTAAAGCCATCTTTACAAATTCCCTCTCATTTCACATCTTTAGTTAGTTTCACTACACACTCGACCATTGTTTCATTTTCCAAGGGCAATTCTGTCACTTCTGTTCCATTCACCGGGACAGGGAAGTTGAAGATAATCTTCCTAATCCAGTTGCCATCCGG
>NZ_DBMDDV010000030.1:0-37695 GCF_057431175.1 Gemmiger sp.
TCTTTGTGCTTTATTTTTTTCTTTTTTAGATATAGTAAGTTCCACAATAGTCCTCCTTAATCAGCCGTTACAACATTCCACACTTTTGTCGATTTTTCCCTAAATCTCCCAAGATATAACCTTCATTTTTATTTACATCGTACTTATAAATGTATTTGTCAACCTGACTCATGAAATAATTTTTCTTAACCAAGTTTGTTATTACAGTATTTCTCTGTGTATCAACTGTTTTTTCAAGTGTAGTTGAGAAGCATACATCAATCTAGAATGAGAAGCACATGTAATTCAGACTCATTATTTACCATAATATCAATTTTTAATTGCAGGTGCAATATCATAATCCGTGAAGCATGAATTTAGTAACGCAAAAGGAAATATATGACATACACCCAACTAAGTAAACCATGAAAAATCGCCCAACCGACAGATTTCCATGTTTGCTTCCTCCATCAATTCCGATTTGTCATCCTGATCATATCACAAAAAAGCGCCCATGCCAAAACCCGGCATGGGCGCTGCCTTTACTGCTTTAGTTTTTCAGCGCCTGCATCGGGGCGGGGATGCGGCCGCCGCGGTGGATCATGACCGCAGGGCTGAACTTGCTGATGGGCATGATGGGCGCGTGGCCCAGCAGGCCGCCAAAGTCCAGCACATCGCCGGCCTTGTGGCCGATGGCGGGGATGACGCGCACCGCCGTCGTCTTGCTGTTCACCATGCCGATAGCGGCTTCATCCGCAATCAGGGCACTGATGACCTCGGCGGTGGTATCGCCCGGGATGACCACCATGTCGATACCGACCGAGCAGACCGCCGTCATGGCTTCGAGCTTTTCCAGCGTCAGGCTGCCGCAGTTGGCGGCGTTGATCATGCCGTCGTCCTCCGACACCGGGATGAACGCGCCGGACAGGCCGCCGACATGGTTGGACGCCATGACGCCGCCCTTCTTGACCGCGTCGTTCAGCAGGGCCAGGCAGGCCGTGGTGCCGCAGCAGCCGCAGCTTTCCAGGCCCATCTCTTCCAGAATGTTCGCAACGCTGTCGCCGATGGCGGGCGTCGGGGCCAGCGACAGGTCGATAATGCCCGCAGGCACGCCGAGACGCTCGCTGGCGAGATTTGCCACCAGCTGGCCCAGGCGGGTAATTTTGAACGCCGTGCGCTTGACCAGCTCGGCCACCTCGTCCATCGGGGCGTCCTTCGGCAGTTTGGCCAGCGCGGCACGCACCGCACCGGGGCCGGAAACGCCGACGTGAATCTCGCAGTCCGGCTCGCCCGCGCCGTGGAACGCGCCCGCCATGAAGGGGTTGTCCTCAGGCGCATTGCAGAACACGACGAGTTTTGCGTCGCCCATGCACATATTGTCCTTGGTCAGCTCGGCGGTCTCGCGCACGACCTGGCCCATCAGTTTGACGGCGTCCATATTGATGCCGGACTTGGTGGAGCCGATATTGACGCTGGAACATACAATATCGGTTTCGGCCAGCGCACGGGGGATAGCCTCGATCAGGCGCTTGTCGCCCGCCGAAAAGCCCTTGTGTACCAGCGCGCCGAAGCCGCCGATGAAGTTGACCCCCACGGCCTTGGCCGCGCGGTCCAGCGCCTTGGCGTACTGCACCGGGTCGGCATCAGGCGCAGCGCCCAGCAGCATGGCAATCGGCGTGACGCTGATGCGCTTGTTGACGATAGGGATGCCGTACTCGGCGCTGATGCCGTCCACGACCGGGACGAGATTGCCCGCCAGACGGACGATCTTGTTGTAGATTTTTTCGCAGGCTTTGTCGCCGTCCGGGTCGATGCAGTCCAACAGACTGATGCCCATGGTGACGGTGCGCACATCGAGATTTTCTGCGGTGAGCATCTCGATGGTTTCCATAATGTCGCGGCTGTTGATGATTCTCATACTGCCGCCCCCTTAAATGGTGTGCATGGCGTCAAAGACTTCCTGGCGGGTCACAGTGACCTGCATCTTCATCTCTTTGCCCAGCTCGGCGAAGCGGTCGCGCACAGCGGCGGCCTCGGCGGTCGATTTGCTCAGATCCACCAGCATGATCATGCAGAACATCTCCTGCATGATGGACTGGGAGACGTCCTCAATGTTGATATTCAGCTCGGCACACACCGCGCTGACCTTGGCAACGACACCCACGGTGTCCCGCCCAATGACCGTGATAACTGCTTTCATAGTATGACCCCCTCAAAATGTCCGGTGATAAACGGAATACTGCCATTATAACAAAGTTCTGCAAAAGAGTAAAGAATTTAACGAAAAGTGATACTTTTTCAAATGAGCGAACAGCCAACAAGCTGCCGCTTTGCAGGGGCCGCACAGGTGTGGTCCGCAACTGTACGGCGGACATCCGCTTGCCTTTCACGCGCGAGCCGGTCATGCCCGGCCCCTACAGGGCGTCGGAAATGTCAAAACTCCGCCGAATGTTCCGCGCCGCGTACATCATCCCGCTGCAATTCGGCCAGCAGTTCATCCTCGCCGCCGTGGAGCAGCAGCTTCTCGCTGTACTGCTCAAACCGCTCACACTCGTTCTCGGCCAAGAACGGCGCGGAGTCGGGGCCGAGGGCCAACTCGTTGACAAACACGACCATCTCCTGGCCGTCTTCAAACGCCTGCTCCATAAAGTCAAAGGCGCATTCCAGCGCGTCGCCCGCAGTGGAAACCGCTTCCTCCCGGTGGCGCACCTGCGCATTGAACGCCCCGCGCACCGTGTCAAAGGCGTCGTCAGCATCCAGGGCGCTGTCCAGGTGCCTGCTCCACTCTTCCAGCAGGGCCAGCGTGCGGGTGCGGGCGGCGGCTTCATCGGGCAGCAGTGCCCCGGCAGCCTTGTCGGTGTCCAGCCGGGCGCGGTAATTCTCGCACTGGGCGGCAAACAGCGCAGCGGGGTCGGCGTCATCCTGCTGGGTCAGTGTGCGCTTAAAGCTGCGCAGCTGCTGGTAGCAGGCATCCGTCACCGCGCCGGTGGCCGTGGCGGCGGCAAAGCGGGTGTTCAGCCCCGCCAGCAACAGGCTGACCAGGCTGATGCGCTCGTCAAAGCTCGCGTCCATGGCGCGGGCCACCACCGTGTCAAAGGGCTTGCCCTGCAGGATATCCTCGACGCCGTAGTCCTGGTGGTACTTGCGGTAGAGCACCCAGTAGGCCGCAAAATCCCGCGCGACCTCCGGGTGGCGCAGGTATTGCCCGATGACGCCCTCGTCGATGGGCAGATCCAGCTTGTCCGCCGCCTGCAGGAAGGCGGACAGATCCTCCCACCCGCGGGCGGTCACAAACTGTACGCCGTCCACATCGTTCTCGATTTTGTAAAAGTGCTGGGGGCGCAGTTCCAGATAGGCCGTCACGGCGGGGTGCAGCCGGTGGGCGCGGGCGTAGTCCTGCCAGACGCTCAGCTTCGGCTCAACGTCGATGCGCCGCACGCGGTCCAGCGTGACGAGGTCAAATTCCCGCACACTCTTGTTGTACTCCGGCGGGTTGCCCGCCGCCACAATGACCCAGCCTTCCGGCACGGCCTGGTTGCCGAAGGTCTTGCACTGCAAAAATTGCAGCATCGTCGGGGCCAGCGTCTCGCTGACGCAGTTGATCTCGTCGATGAATAGGATACCGTTTTTCTTGCCGGTGCGCTCCATGGCCGCGTAGACGCTGGCGATGATCTCACTCATCGTGTACTCGGTCACGCTGCGGGTCTTGCCGCCAAAATCCCGCTCCCGGATGAAGGGCAGGCCCACGGCACTCTGCCGCGTGTGGTGGGTGATGGTATAGGCCACCAGCGCAATGTCGCACTCCTGCGCAATCTGCTCCATAATTTGGGTTTTGCCTACGCCCGGCGGGCCCATCAGCAAAATGGGGCGCTGGCGGATGGGCGGTATCAGCGGGCGGCCAATATCGTCTGTGGCAAGGTAGGCTTGCACAGAACGCTTGATTTCCTCTTTGGCACGTTGAATATCCATGGTTCATCGTCCTTTCGGGTCAAATTCTTCCGGCTGCAAAACAAGGCGCATGGCCCAGGGCGGCACATCGGGCGGGGCGGTGCCGTCCTCCAGAAACAAAAACGCAACATCGAACGCCGGGCGGCGTGTGGGATAGACACCCTTGCCGTCGGTGAAGTATAAAACGCCCTGCAAGTCTCGCAGTGCGCCGTCCTGGCGCAGTTCTTCAATGCGGGCGAATGCGGGGCGGAAGTCCGTTCCGCCGCCGCCCACCAGTGTAAACTGGGCCGTGTAGCGGTCGAGGGCGTCCAAATCGTTCAGCCAGGTTTCGTCCCGCACGGCGTTGTCCGCCTGCATGACCAAAATGCGGCACTGGCGGAAAAAGCTGTCCTGGCTTTTTAACAAGGTGAAGGTCTCTTTCAAAAACGCCTTGACCAGCTCGCCCGCGGTGGACTCGCTGGTGTCCACCACAATGACGAAGTCGCGGATCTTTTTCACCTCGCGGCTTTCCAGCGGCTCAATTAAGGGCATATTGCCGTAGGTGCGCAGGCCGTAGCTGTAAAAGCCCAGGTCAAATTCCTCGGGGTCAAGGTGCGGCTCCTCATGCCAGACGGCGAAGCGGCGCAGGAAGTCGCGGTAGGTGCGGCGGCTGCGCCCGGCCTGCACCTGGGCCTGCAAAGCCTGGGCGGCGGTGTCCTGCCCGGCGCGCTGGCCGTTTTCCTCCATGCTCAATTCGGTCTGGCGGCCCAGGTTTTCCCACTGCTTGCCGCGCATCTGGGCCTCGGGGCTGGTGGGGTCGGCAGGCCACAGGCGGTGGCTGTCGGTGTAAAACTCCCGCTGCCACTTGTTCAACGTTTCGGCGTCGGTCTTAGTCAGCACACGGTAGATTGGCCCGGCGGCCAGAAATTTGCATGACTGCCGCAGTTGTGTATAACATTGCTGCCGCACCCAGCCCACCGGGCGCTTCGTGGCGGCGGTGTTCAGGGTGTCCAGCGTGCTTTCCACGGCAATGTCACAGGCCAGGCCCCACAGGTCGGGATCGCGCTTGTCCCGCAGCCACAGGTGGCGGAAGATGCAGTGGAACAAACTGTGCAGGTAGGCCCGGGGCAGGTAGCGGCGGTTTTTGCGGTAGGTGTCCAGCACCCAGGGCGCAGGGTAGTAGAGCGCCCCGCCGTCGGTGGCAAAGCTGCCGCCGCTCTCCGTCTGTGCGGCGGGCAGTGCCCCCAGCGCCGCCGTCAGGTAGCGCTGGTCCAGATACAACTCCCCGCGCAGCTGTTCCATGACCCGGCGGGCCATCGTCTGTTCCCATTCGGTTTGGGTTTGGATGTGTTTGGGCATTTTTACAAATCCTCAAAATCATAGGTCTTTTTCACCCGCCTGGGGCGGCCCAACAAAATGGCTGCCCCGGCGCTCCAACCGGCGCGGGAACAATAGACGGCGGCGTCAGCGGTGGGCAGGCCTAGGCCCACCAGCAGCCGCAGCGCGGCTTCATCCCGGGTGTCGATGGCCAACTTGAACGCATCCGCCGGGTGGGCGGTCAGATACAATTCATAGTCTGCGCGGGCGTTGTCGCTAAGGCCGAACGGCTGCACCAGCCGCCCCAGCGCCAGGCGGCAGAGCGTATCCGCGCTCTCGCCGACGCAGGCCTGCGTGAACGATGCGTCAAACGCCGCGTAATCTACTGCGCCGCCGGGCGTAAAGCACTGCCGCATCCGGTAGCCCTCGCCCTCAATGCTGTGGTTGAAAATATGCGCGGGGGTGTTCTCGTCCAAAAACTCCGAATACTCGGGGTAAAACAGCCGCGCACCATCCAATTCTGCCGTGATATCGGCGCTGACGGCCCCCAGCAGCTTTTTCAGCCCGGTGGGGGCGTCCGCTGCGGCCCGCAGCGTAAACACCCGTAACTGGCGGCAGTTCGTGAACAAATCGCTGCCCAAGGATTCCACCCCGGTCCCCAGCGTGACCCGGCGCAGCTTGCGGCAGTTGTAAAATGCCGCGCTGTGCAAGACCCGCACCGTGTCCGGCAGAGTGACTTCCTCCACAAAATTGCCGGTGATCTCGTGGGTGTCGGTACCGGTGCATTGCGCCCCGGGCCTGACAGGCTTTTCCGCAAAGCAGTAGGGGCCGATCTCCACAACGGGCAGACCGCCAATAACGCCGGGCACGGCGGGGCAGGGGGTATCCCCCAGCAGGCGCAGCACCCGTACGCCGCCCGCGCATGGCTCCCAGAAAACCGTCACAAAAAAGCCCCCTTTACATTACCGCCATTATAGCATAAAATAGGGACGCGAGAAACAGAAAAGTGAGAGAAATCTATGAGAAGTGTCAAGCAAACGGATATTTTGACCGGCAGCATCCCCAAACAGCTGCTGTTGTTCTTTCTGCCCATCTGGTTCGGTACGCTGTTCCAGCAGCTGTACAACACGGCGGATACTCTGATCGTCGGCAACTTTGTGGGCACCAACGCGCTGGCAGCGGTGGGCGCAACCAGCTCTTTTGTCAATCTGTTGGTGGGCCTGTTCGTCGGCCTGTGCAGCGGCGCGGGCGTTGTCATTGCCCAAAGCTGGGGCGCCCACGATGCCGACGCCGTTGACCGCCAGGTACACACGGCGCTGGTGCTCAGCGTGGCCATCGGTGCGCTGCTGACGGTGCTGGGCCTGCTGACCGCTGAGCCGATGATGCGCCTGATGGGTACGCCTGCGGAAATACTGGACGATGCAGCGCTGTATCTGCGCATCTACTTTTTGGGTATGATCCCCCAGATGCTCTACAACATGGGCACAAATATTCTGCGTGCCATCGGCGATTCCAAGCGGCCGCTGTACTTTTTGATGGCGGCGTCGCTCGTCAATATCGCGCTGGACGTTGTGTTTATCGCAGCGTTCGGCTGGGGCGTTGCGGGCGCGGCGTGGGCCACGGTACTCAGCCAGGTAGCCAGCGCGGCGCTGACGCTGCGGTGCATCGTCGGCTCCCAGGGGATGCCCTGGCACGTCCGGCCCGAAAAACTGCGGCTGCACAGCGATGTGTTCGCGGCCATCTGCACCATCGGCGTGCCCGCTGCAGCCCAGAGCGCCATGTACAACATCAGCAACATTTTCATTCAGAGCAGCATGAACAGCTTCGGCACCAGCACGATTGCGGCGTGGGGTGTCTACGGTAAGATCGATTTTGTGTTCTGGATGACGATCAACTCGCTGGGCATCGCCATCACGACCTTTGCGGGGCAGAACTTTGGCGCACGGCAGTACGACCGCGTGCGGCGCGGCGTGCGGGTCTGCCTTGCCATGGCGGCGGGCATCACGCTGTTCATCAGCGTTACGTTCTACAACCTGGCGGAGCCGCTGTTCCGGCTGTTCAGCCAGGATGACGCGGTCGTGGCCGTGGGCGTCGGCATGATGCACGTCCTGACGCCGGTGTACATCACCTATATCTGCATCGAGGTGTTGGCCGGGGCGCTGCGCGGCTGCGGCGATGTGCGCATCCCGACGCTGATCACGGTGTTTTTTGTCTGCGGCCTGCGGATGCTGTGGCTGTTTGTGGCCGTGCCGATCCGCCACGAGGTCGCCACGGTGGAGTTGAGTTATCCCATCACCTGGACGCTGGCATCCGCGCTGTTTATTGTGTACTACCTCAAGGGCGGCTGGATGCAGCGCTGCGCGGAGAAGTGGGAGAGAAAACAGAAAGCGTAACAACAAAACCCCCATCGGGAAAATTTCCGATGGGGGTCATTTTTACAAATTACAGCTTAAAGCTATCTTTCAGCGTGACAATGCGGTTGTAGACGCCATCGTGCTTGCTGTCCGGCGTAAAGTAGCCATTGCGCACAAACTGGAAGCGGTCGCCGGGCTTGGCGTCCTTCAGACTCTCCTCGAGCTTCGCACCCTGCAGTACCTTGACGCTGTCCGGGTTCAGGTAATCCTTGAAGTCGGCATCGTCGGGGATGCTGTTCATGTTGGACTCGGTGAACAGTTTGTCGTACAGCTCAACCTCGGCGTCCAGGCAGTGGGCGCAGCTGACCCAGTGGATGGTGCCGCGCACTTTGCGGCCGTCGGCGGGGTTGCCGTTGCGGGTCTCCAGGTCAGCCTCGGCGTGGATCGCCACGACCTTGCCGTTCTCGTCCTTGTCCACGCCGGTGCAGCGGACCAGGTACGCACCCATCAGGCGGACTTCGCTGCCCAGCGTCAGGCGCTTGAACTTCGGCGGCGGCACCTCAAAGAAGTCGCTGTTCTCGATCCACAGCTCCTTGGTGAAGGCGACCTTGCGGGTCGTCGAGTCGTTGGCGTCGCGGTTCGGGTTGTTGGGCAGGTCAAAATACTCGCACTGGTCGGTGGGGTAGTTGTCGATGATGAGCTTGACGGGGTCCAGCACGGCCACGCGGCGCTGGGCGTTCAGCTCCAGCTCGGCACGCAGCACGGCCTCCAGCTGGCGCATATCGACGAGGTTGTCCGCCTTGGAGATACCGGCGTCCTTGACGAACTTGAAGATGCTCGTCGGCGTGTAGCCGCGGCGGCGCAGACCGGACAGGGTCGGCATGCGGGGGTCATCCCAGCCGTCCACGATGTTTTTCTCCACCAGCTCACGCAGGTAGCGTTTGCTCATGACGGTGTTCGTCACGTTCAGGCGGGCAAATTCGCGCTGCTTCGGGAACTCTTTGCCGAACAGATTGGTGATGACCCACTCGTACAGGGGACGGTGGTTCTCAAATTCCAGGCTGCACAGGCTGAAGGTGATACCCTCGATGGCGTCCTGGATCGGGTGTGCGAAGTCGTACATCGGATAGATGCACCACTTGTCGCCCTGGCGGTGATGCTCGACGTGCTTGATGCGGTAGATGGTCGGGTCGCGCATATTCATGTTCGGGCTTGCCAGGTCGATCTTGGCGCGCAGCGTCTTTTCGCCGTCGGCAAACTCGCCCGCGCGCATACGGCGGAAGAGGTCAAGGTTTTCTTCCGGCGTGCGGTCGCGGTAGGGACTGGGGCGGCTGGGCTTGCCGGCGTCGTTGCCGCGGTACTCCTGCATCTGCTCGCGGGTCAGGTCGTCCACATAGGCCTTGCCCTCCTTGATGAGCTGCTCGGCGTACTCGTAGCAGCGCTCAAAATAATCACTGCCGTAGAAAATGCCGCCGTTCGGCTCAGCACCCAGCCATTTCAGGTCCTGCAGGATACTCTGCACGTACTCGTCACCCTCGCGGGCGGGGTTCGTGTCGTCAAAGCGCAGGTTGAACAGGCCGCCGTAGTGCTTGGCGATGGTATAGTTGATGAAGATCGCCTTGGCGGAACCGATGTGCAGGTAGCCGTTCGGCTCCGGCGGAAAGCGGGTATGCACAACATCGACCTTGCCCTCAGCGAGGTCGGCGTCGATGATATCCGTCAAAAAGTTGGAAAATTTTTCGTCTGCCATGATTACACCCCAAATTATATGCCGCAGCGCCACACCGCAGGGGTGGATGCTCGCATCGACCCCCACAAGCGCCCGGCAATGCTATTTTTAACTATTTTACTATTATACCGTGTACAACTGCATTTAGCAAGGGGCAAAAACTTCTGCGCACCTACTGTTATTTATAAAAGGTTTGTGCTATAATCAATACTGATTTACTATGTTGCCATGAAAGGGGGCATCCGCTATGCCGACCCCGCAAAACAGGGAGCCGGGCCGCCGCCCGCGCAACCCCGATACAGAACGCTACACGATGCAGGGCGATTGGGCTGTGCCCAACCAGCACCCCACGGCCCCGCCCCAGCGGCGCGCCCCCACGCAGGAACAGCGCCGTGCCGCCGCCCGCCGACGGCGGGAAATTCGCCGCCGACGCCGCAGGCTGGCCGTGCTGGGCACGGTGGGCGGCGTGCTGGTGCTGTCCGGTATCATCACGGTGCTGCTGCCCAAAAGCATGAAGGGTGAGACCGAAGCCGCGCCTCTGCCCACCGCAGACCCCGCAGGTACCCGCCTGGTGGCCCCGCTGCCCTACGCCGGGGCGGGGGACAGCGGCAGCCAGAACGCCCAGACGCTGAACTGGGGCACCGTCGGCCCGCAGCGCCAGACCGCTGATACCGGCTACACCTACACGGCGCTGCCCGCAAAGCCCGCCGCCCTGCCGGAGTTTGGCCGGGTGGATACCAGTTGGTTCGCCGACGCAGCCTTCTTGGGTGACTCGCTCACCGCTGGCTTCTGCGCCAATGAGTACAACATTGATGTGGGTGGTGCGCTGATCTGTGGGTATGAGGGCATCAGCCCCAACACCGTTGTCAACCGCACCACCGTTACCAGCCCCGACCGGGGCGAGGAAGTCCCGCTGGATGTGCTGGCCGCTGCCCAACCCGCCAAGCTGTATATTTTGATCGGTACAAACGCCCTCGTCCAGCCCGGCAACGATGACAGCTTTTTGGCCTACTACGGAAAAATGCTGGACGACCTGCGCACGGCGCTGCCTGACACGACGTTCTATGTGCAGTCGGTGCTGACTGCCACACAGGAAAAGGTCAGCGACAGCCTCCCGGGCCTGGCACCGGACCGGCTGGCGGTCATCAACGCGGCCATCCAGCAGCTTTGCGCCGAGCGCGGCTGTTATTACCTCGACCTGAACGCAGAGTTCGCCGACGATGCCGGGTATTTGCAGACCGATTTCTCTCAGCCCGACGGCGTACACCTGACGGTGTCCGGGTACAGCAAGTGGGTCAGCTACCTGTGTACCCACGTCCCATACAGCAAGAACAACCCCTACCAGGCCGGAAGCACCTACTATTTAAGTGATGATATGAAGAATTTGCTGAACGATATTCCGTAAAGGAGCCACCCATGCCCAACGAAAACGAACATCCGCGCTACACGGATCCGGACCATCCCTACTCCGGCAGCGGCCTGCGCTACCAGAACAACTACAACCGCAATGAATATCACGCCGGGGACGGCCCGTTCCAGTTCCCCTGGTGGGCCATCGTCATTGGCTTTGTGGTGTGGTGGCCGCTGGGCTTTATCTTCATCGGCCTGAATGCCGCTATGAAAAACGGTAAGCTGGGCAGCTTTGAGCAGAAAGCCCGTACCCGGACCCAGAGCTACCGCAGCGGCCCATCAGTGCAGGAGGGACAGTTCCGTCCTATCTACGCTCAGCAGGATAAGGAGAGCGCGGGCAAAACTGCCGCCGCACCTCGGGATGCCGAGAAAAAGCGCAAGGGCATGGCCCTTGCCAACGGCTTGACCGTGGCGGGCGTTTTGCTGCTGCTGACCGCGCTGGCGGCGCTGCCCGGAGGTACCTACTGGCTGCCCGACGCCTTGACGGGGGATCTCGAGTACATCCGCTGGTTCTTGGCGGATATGATGCCTGTGTTTGTCTCGGCCACGGCGGGCGCGGGCTGCCTGTTCGGCGCGCACCACATCCGCACCGGCCGCCGCTTGCGCAAAAAGATCGACAATATTGTCGGTGATGCGCAGTATATGTACATTAAGGATATCGCCGACGCCATCCCGTGCAGCTATGAAAAATGCTGCAAGCACCTGGAAAACTGCATCGACGACGGCGTGTTCGGCCCCGAAGCCTACCTGGATATGCGCCGCAAATGTCTCGTCGTGACCGGCAAGCCCCCCGAGCCGACCCCGAAAAAGGCGAAGAAATCCAAGGTCGAAAAAGCAGATCCGATGCCCGAGAAGGATCAGTACCAGAAAATCCTCGACGAGCTGCGCCGGGTCAACGACGCCATCCCCGACGAGGAGATGACCGACAAGATCAGCCGTCTGGAAGCGGTCTCGGCCAAAATTTTTGAGCAGGCCAAGTCCGACCCCGACAAGCTGCCCCAGATGCGCAAGTTCATGGATTATTACCTTCCTACGTCGTTAAAGCTGCTGAACACCTACGCTGAGCTGGACAACCAGGGCGTGGAAGGTGAGAACATTTCGGAGTCGAAGCGCCGCATTGAGCTGACGATGGATACGCTGGTCAAAGCGTTTGAAAACCAGCTCGACCGCCTGTTCGCCAGCGACGCCCTCGACGTCAGCGCCGACATCGATGTGATGCAGAATATGCTGCGGGCCGACGGCCTGACCGATGATGCACCGTTTAAGATGTAACCACCAAAAGCCTCCCTTGTCAAAGGGAGACATTATCCCCATACTACTAAGGAGCCAATATCCCTATGCAAAAATCCACCGGCCAGTTCCATAACAGCTGGCGCAACTTTTCCAAATATCGGCCGCTCATCCGGGAGCTGGTCACACGCGACCTCAAGGTCAAATACCGCCGCAGCGTGCTCGGCTATGTGTGGAGCATCTTAAACCCGCTGCTCATGATGCTGCTGCAGACCCTCGTTTTCTCCTATATGTTCCGGTTCGATATCCCGAACTTCCCGCTTTACCTCATCTGCGGCAACACTCTGTTCAACTTTTTTAACGAGAGCACGAACATGGGCATGGGCAGCGTGCTGGGAAATTCGTCCCTTATCAAAAAAGTGTACGTGCCCAAGTTTATTTTCCCCATCAGCCGCGTGGTGTCCAGCTTTGTCAACCTGCTGTTCAGCCTGGCGGCCATTATCCTGGTCATGCTCATCACCCGGTCGCCGTTTTACTGGACGATTCTGCTCGTCTGGGCGCCGCTTTTGCTGCTGCTGGCGTTCTGCTGCGGCATGGCCGTACTGCTCTCGGCGCTGGCTGTCTACTTCCGCGATTTGCAGTATCTCTACGGCATCGTGACGATGGCCTGGATGTACGCGACGCCGCTGTTTTACCCGATCTCGGCGCTGCCGCCGTTTTTGATCCCCATCATTAAGCTGAACCCGCTGTACCACTACATCAATTGTATGCGGTGCCTGGTCATGTACGGCACCGTGCCCGGCCCCAACACCTGGATTGCCTGCATCGGCAGCGCAGCCGTCATGCTGGTTGTAGGCCTGGCGGCGTTCCGCAAATTGCAGCGCAACTTTATTCTGTATCTGTAAGGAGTTTCCCCCATGCCCATCATTCAGGTGGAGGATGTCTCGATGCGCTTTAACCTAGCGCAGGAGAAAACCGAGACCCTCAAGGAATATACCGTCAAGCTGCTGAAACATCAGCTTTTTTTCAATGAATTTTATGCGCTGCAAGACGTCTCGTTCAGCATCGAACCCGGCGAATCCGTAGCGCTGATTGGCCGCAACGGCAGCGGCAAAAGCACGATGCTCAAACTTATTGCGGGCGTCATGTACCCAACAAGGGGTACCGTCGCCGTCAACGGCGAAATTGCGCCGCTGATCGAGCTGGGCGCGGGCTTTGACCTCGATTTGACCGCGCGGGAAAACGTGTTTTTGAACGGTGCGGTGCTGGGCCACGACCGCACTTATATGGAAGAGCACTTCAAAAATATCATCGACTTTGCTGAACTGTGGGATTTTGTCGATGTGCCGGTGAAAAACTATTCCAGCGGCATGATCGCGCGGCTGGGATTCTCCATTGCGACCGAGGTCAAGGCGGATATCTTAGCCTGCGATGAGATTCTGTCGGTGGGTGACTTTATGTTCCAGCAAAAGTGCCACCAGCGGATGGAACAGATGTTATCCGGCGGTACAACGCTGCTTTTTGTCAGCCATGATATCAACCAGGTCAAGCAGCTCTGCAAACGCGCCATCTGGATAGACCATGGCCACATCCGCGGCGACGGCCCGGCGGAGGAAGTCTGCAACGCCTATGTGGAGGCTATGCAGAGAGGGGAATGACCCCAAAGGTTTCCCCCCAGGGGGAAGGCAGAACTTTTAAAGGAGACCCCATGCCAAAATCAAAACAAAACCTGGCCAGGGAAATTCTGACCGTCGCGCTGCTGCTGGCGGCGGTGGCGGCCAGCGAATACTGGTTTTTCCAGCTGTGGCGGCTCGATTGGTCGGTGCCCATGCTCTACGGCGGCGACGGCATCTACTGGGTGGGTCAGGTGCAGCGCAGCTACGGCGAGTTGTCCGGCTCCCTGGGATGGCCGTTCTATGAGGTCGCGGGCAAATATGACCCGAACTACGACCTGATTTATGATATCTTCGTCTGGTTCGTTGGCCTGTTTACGAAAGATACCGGCACCGTGTTCAACCTGTATGTGCTGGTCATCCCCTTTGCCAACGCGCTGGCGGCCTACGCCGTGTTCCGCATGGTGGGCATGCGCCGCTGGCTCAGCTTTGCTTTTGGCATCACCTTCGGTATGACGCCCTACGTGCAGCAGCGGATGGCCGGGCATATGATGCTGGCCGCCTGCGAGTTCGTACCCTTCTCGGTGCTGCTCTGCCTCTGGTGTGCCGAGGATGAAGGCTTCAACCGCCCGGGCAAGGGCTTTTTCAAGAATAAGCGCAACTGGCTGGCCCTGGCTATGGCCTGGGGCATCGCCAACAACGGCGCGGCCTATTATCCCTATTTCACCTGCTTTTTCCTCTGCGTCACGGCGCTCTGCCTGATTTTGCGCGGCCACAAGTGGAGCGTGGGTGCGCCCTGCCTGGTCACGATCGCGGAGATCGTCGCCTGGATGATACCCGATTTCTTCCCCATGGTGCTGGGCATCCTCAGCGGCCAGGGCAGCACCCTGACCAACGGCGTCTACCGCAGCCCGGTCGGCGCGGACATTTACAGCCTGCGCATCAGCAGCCTGCTGTTGTCGCCCAACGGTTTCGGCCTGCAAAAGCTCGCCAACTGGATGGGCCGCTACTTCCACATCCTGGCTGCCGATGAAGGCCCGATGTACAACGAGAACGGCTACGGCTATCTCGGCGTCGTGGGCATTTTCGGATTTTTGGCGCTGCTGCTCATGCTGCTGCGCAACTGGGACTGGAAGGCCGGCCGCACCGAGAAGCCGCAGCTGGGCGACCGCCTCTGGCTGCTGAGCCGTCTGAACGTCATGGCGCTGCTGTTAGCCAGCATTGCCGGCTTTGGCAGCATCATCGGTATCTTTGTGCGGTTCATCCGCGGGTACAACCGCATCAGCCCTTACATTGCGTTCTTCGCACTGCTGGCCGTCGGCCTGACGGCGGAAATGCGGCTGGCCCAGCGCACCGGAAAAGACCGCAAAAAGCTCATCCTCGTTATGGTGGTGCTGCTGGCCTACGGCTACTGGGAGCAGCAGGGCCTTTTCAGCCCGAAATATGAGGAAGTGCAAAAGACCTGGCACCAGGACGCGGCCTTTATGACCGAGGTCGAGGACGCGGCAGGGGAGGGGGCTATGCTCTTCCAGCTGCCGTACATGAAAAACTTTGAGAACGGCCCGCTGAACAATATGTGGGACTATACGCTGCTGCGCGGCCCGCTGCACAGCAAGACGCTGAAATTCAGCTACGGCGCGGGCTACGGCACCGAGAATGACGCCTGGTATCAGGCCACAAGCGAGTTGGAGCCGGACGCCATGGTGGCCGAGCTGCGCACCCAGGGCATGGCGGGCATCTACCTGGATCTGGACGGCTACACCGAGGACGAGCAGCAGCCCACCCTGGCAGCGCTGATTCAGGCGGCGGGCTGTGCCGAGGACGACGTCATCATCAGCGAGAGCGGCAAGCTCTGCTATATCCCGCTGGGGCAGGAGTGAGCAATGAAACTGCAAAAACTGACGGAAAAACGATGGTTCTGGCCGCTGGTCTGCGCTGTGTCGGTCGTGTTCGGCTGGTGGTATCTCAGCATCGTGACCTGTGCGCCCCTGGGCGGCGACGATGAACTCATCAACCTGCAAAACTACTATTATATTACCCACACATCCTTTGGGCAGAGCGTGCTGGATTATATCGGCGACCTGTGGACCCAGTTCAGCTTGCAGCAGGGGCGGTTCCGGCCCTTTTCCTCGCCGCCGGTGCGCGGGCTGACGAGCTGGTTTTTGGGTGATCTGGTGGGCTATCGGCTCTACATCCTGGCCTGGACCTACGCGGATATCTTGCTGACCGGCTGGCTCGTGGGCAAGGCCAGCCACAACAAAAAGCTGGGCATCGCCTGTATCTGCCTGCTGCCCATGATGTTCAGTGTCTGGCAGGACTCCACCGGCAACAGCCTGTATTCCTACGGTGCGCTGGTGCAAAGTACGCTGCTGCCCGCACTGGTGGCAGGGCTGGCTGTGCTGCGTTTGCAGGATACCGGGCACAAGCGGTGGGCCGTGTTGGCGGGGTACTGCGCGTTCCAGTGCTGTGCCACGTTTGAAATTGGTTTTACCTATATTGTGCCGATTTTCGGCCTGGCCTGGCTCTACACCGACAAGGCCCGCGACGCCTTGCGGCTGAGCATTCCGGTGTTTGTGGGCGAGTGCGTGACGCTGGCCTTCAACCTGGGGGCGCGGCTTGTCAACACCTTGCAGGAGATGGGCGTTCTGGCCGGGGATGCCCAGCCAATCGGCGGTGTATCGCCGAACTTTGACATCCCGGCGGTGCTCAAGACCTGGGCCATGCAGATGTCGGCGGGCTTCCCGCTCAATGCACTGTTCGCGGGCAAGGTCCGCCCCGGCACGATCTACCCGGTGGATATCCTCTGCGGCGTCATGGTGGCCGGGGCTGCGGTGGCGGCGCTGGCTGCCCTGCGCGAGCTGCCAAACCGCAAGCAAAACCTGCTGCTGTTCTTGACCGGCCTTGCCATGCTGTCCGCACCGTCGCTGCTCATCGGGCTTTCGCCTAAATATCAGCAGGCGGGGCAGATCGATTGGCGGCACGGCTACATCCCGCAGACGGTGGAAAGCTACGGCGTTGGCCTGATGGCCCTGGCGTTGTTGGTGCTGCTGCTGCGCTGGGCACGGAGCAAAACCTGGTGGCCCAAGAACCGCGCGGTGCTCTACTGCCTGCTGGCTGTCGGCATGGCGGGCACGGTGGTCTGGCAGCGCGCCGCGACCCGCTCAGCCTACGCCGAGGGTGGCCGCGCCTACACGGTCTTTGGCGAGACGGTAGCCGCCGGTGCGGCTGACGCCGCAGGGACCGAGATGCCCGTTGTGACGGATTACATGATTTGGGGCGGCAACGAGGTCGCCGAGAACGCGTTCTTCCTGCGCTATGGAGAGCAGGACGCCGACGCCCACGCCTTGCAGGTCTGGCGCATCGAGGACCACGCCGATGAGACTGCCTACCGTCTGGGCTTTACCCTGGGCCAGACCAGCCGCTATGACATCGGCTGGTGCGGCCTTGGCAGCGGCAATGCGCTGGATGAGCTGACGGATGTGGTCGTATGCCTGCCCGCAGGTACGGCGCAGCAGGCCACGCTTTGCTACACCACAGCCGGCGGCGAAGAAGTACGAACCGAGGTATACGCCGAAAAAACCGCCACCCTGGTGCAGTTGGAAGGCACAGTGCTGGCGGAGAGTATTCGGCTGGAGTAATTTCTTTGCCTTCCCCTTTTGGGGGAAGGTGGCGCCGCAGCGCCGGATGAGGGGCGCGTGTGCCACAGCAACCCGTGAACGGTCTGCATCGGCAAGGCCGCCCCTCATCAGTCAGCGGTCAAGCCGCTGACAGCTTCCCCCGTGGGGGAAGCCATTACACACCAAGGAGGTGCCGCTTTGGCACAAAACAAGAAACAGCGGCTGCTGTGGGGCCTGGGGCTGCTGGGCACAGCGGTCTTTACCCTGCTGATGGGCTGGCTGCACTACCAACAGCTGCTCTCCACCGGGTACTATTACTCTGATATCCCGGCCCACATGGCGGGCCATGCCATGGGCAATACCGGCTTTTCGCTGGTCACGGTCCTGCTGCGGGGCGTGTTCGCCATCGGCGGCAACCTGGGCACGGCGGTGTTTTTGGCTGCCGTCAACCTGCTGACGCTGCTGATATTTGCCTGGGCCATCCGTAAGGCTGTGCCGCAGGTCTGCCCTGGCGCAGCGCTGCTCTGGTCGCTGGCTGCGAACCTCTGTCAGGCGGTCTGGATGCCAAACGGCGGCTACTGGTACTTTGGTGCCATCACCGGCACGATCTACCACAACACTACCTACATTATGCTGCAACCGTTGGCGCTTATCGCGTTTTTCCTCTTCCTCTCGCTGGCAGAGCACCATGGTCAGCTGCAATGGCGCAGTTGGGCCGCGTTGACGGTGCTGCTTACGGTGGCAACGGCTATCAAGCCCAGCTACCTTTTCGCCTTTGCCCCAGCCCTGCTTGTGGCGCTGGTCGTTGACCTGATCCGCACCCACGGCAAGGCCCTCCAATGGGAAGTCTGGCTCGGCTGTACAGTGCTGCCGGGCATTCTGCTCTGCATCATTCAGGCTAAGGTGCTGTTCACCGGCGGGGATGATTCCGGCATGGCACTGATCTTCACCACCGACTTCGACCCAGAAAAAGTGCTGTGGGGTGTCTTTAATTACAGCGCCAAGCACGGCCTGGTGCGCTCACTGGTGTTCGTGGGTGCGGTGGTTTTGCTGCTGTTCCGGCAGTGGCGCGGCGCTTACGCCTATAAGTTCAGCTTGCTTCTGTTTGCCGTCTCGCTGGCCGAAGGCATCTGCCTGACCGAGACCGGCAGCCGTATGTACGACGGCAACCTGTGGTGGGGCGCGTTCATCTGCTATGACATCCTGCTGCTGGAATCGCTGATTCAGCTGCTGCGCCGCCTGCACAAAAAGCCGCGCACCCCGGTGGAGACCGGCACGTCGGTTTTGTGCTGCGGGGCGCTGGCCTGGCATATTGCCAGCGGCATTGTGTTCCTGGGGCTGATGCTGGCCGGTATCTCCTATGCGGTCATGATCGGCACCGAAAGCTACCTGCTGCAAGAAATGTGGGGCATTGTACTGTGACGAAGAACAAGCAACAGAAAAACGCCCTGCTGACGATCTTATGCGTGCTGGCGCTGGCGGCGTTCGGCGCAGCTATGGTGTGGCTGCACTACCAGCAGCTTTGCTCGCCCGGCGGCGGGGATGACCCCTACACGTCGGATTTAGGGCAGCATCTGGCGTTTGCCCAGCGGGGCATGGTCTACTCGACCGTGTCGCTGCTCATCGGCCCGGCGTACAATCTGGCTGGGCGCATGGGGATCGCCGTGCTGCTGGCGGTGTTCCACTTGGCGGGGGTGGCGGTGTTTGCCTGCGGCCTGCGGGCCGCGCTGTCGGACGTCCCGCGCCCGGTGCGGCTGCTGGTCAGCCTGGTGGTCAACCTGGCAACGGCAGTCTGGATGCCCAGGGGCGGCTACTGGTACCAAGGCACCATCGGCGGCACGATCTACCACAACACCACCTACATTATGCTAGCCCCCTTTGCGCTGCTGGCAATGCTGGCGTTCTACCGTGTCTGGCCCACAATGCGGGGCAAGCTGGACCTGCGTGCCTACGCGGTCTATACGGTGCTGCTGACGGTGGCGACGAGCTTTAAGGCCAGCCTGATTTTCGCCTTTGCCCCGGCGCTGCTGGTGCTGCTGATTGTGGATTTTGTGCGCACCAGCGCGAAAAATCTGAAAAATGAGATCATTATGGGGTGCAGTGTGTTCCCCGGCGTGGCGCTCTGCGTCATTCAGGCCAGCGTTCTGTTTGCCGAGGACGACTCCGGCGTCAAACTGATTTTCACTGTGCCCTTTGACCACCACCGTATGCTGTGGGGCCCCTTCAACGAGGCCGGTGCGCTGGGGCTGGCGCGGTCATTCGTCTTTGTGGCGGCGGTGGGGCTGCTGCTGGGGCGCGCCGCGTGGCAGAGCTTTCGCTATCGGTTCAGCCTGTTTACCTTTGCCGTCTCGCTGGCCGAGGCGCTGTTGCTGGTGGAAAGCGGTGAGCGGCTGTACCACGCCAATCTCTGGTGGGGGCCGTTCATCTGCTTCTGGGTGTTCTGGCTGGAATCCGTCAGCGTGTTTTTGCAGCAGCTGCGGGCGAAAGCCGCCCCATGCTGGCGGCTGGTTTTGTGTGCCGCCGCGCTGGCGTGGCATGTTATCAGCGGCGTGTGTTTCCTGGTCATGCTGATGCGGGGCGTAAGCTACAACGTGCCGATTTTGACGTATAATTTGTGGTAAAAACTAAAAAAGGCTTCCCCCACGGGGGAAGCTGTCTGCGAAGCGGACGGATGAGGGGCGGGCTGGCCGTTACTGCGCCTTAACGTGCAATAACGGCTGACCCGCCCCTCATCCGGCCATCGCTTCGCTCGGCCACCTTCTCCCTCAGGGAGAAGGCCTTTTTATTTTCTCATGCCCGCCCGGCAGCGGCAAGCTGCATATCAGCGCAATGCCCAGGGCCAGCGCCAGGGCAACCTTGAACGTCTCGCCGCCTTTGCTGGCAAACAATTCCTGCTCGCCCTGCAAAAAGTAGTAGGCCGTGTAGTAGATGCCCGCGCCGGGCACAAGCGGGAAGATACCCGGCAGCAGAAAAATCGTCACCGGGGCTTTGTGCGTGATGGAAAAGAACCGCGCACACCCGGTCAGCGGCAGGGTAGCCACCAGCGTGGCGATGGCCGGGCTCATGCCCAGCAGCTCCACGCCGAAGATGTAGACCATCCAGCCCACCGCGCCGGTGATGCCAGCGGCCAGGTAATGCCGCCGCGGTACCTGAAACGTGACGCCAAAGGCGATCGTGGCGATGACCGTCACCACAAAATGTGCGAAATAATGTGTCCAGACCGGCATCAGGCCACCCCCAATCCGCGGGCGACGATCCAGCCCAGCACTACGCCGCCCGCAATGCTGCCCGCAATCAGCAGCGCGTCCAGCAGGCGGATGGAGCCGGACAGGTAGTCGCCGTTTAAAATGTCACGCACGCCCATCGTCAGGGCGACGCCGGGGGTCAGCACCATCAGCGCACCGATGATGGCCGCGTTGGCGCTGACGGCAGGCACCACGGCCTGCACCGCAATGGCCCAGACCGTGCAGCAGAACGCCGCCACGATATCCGTAAACATCCGGTTGATGCTGTGGCGGCCAAAATGCAGGCAGACGAGCGCTTCCAACAGGCCCGCCACGGCGGCTACCGGCACGTCGGCCAGTGTGCCGCCGAACAGATAGGCGAACCCCGCCGCCCCGGCGATGCAGGCCAGCACCTCCCGCCGGGGCGTGACCCGGGGCAGTGCACGGGCTGCCGCCAGCTTTTGCTCGGCTTCGACGACGTCGAGCTTGCCGGCAGCCAATTCACGGGAAAGCTCGTTCACAGCCTCGACCCGGCCCAGATGGATGGATACGGTGGGCACGTGCCGCACCAGCGTGACAGACTCCCCGCCGGGCAGGTGGGCCGATGCAAAAATGCCGTTGGTCAGCACATAGACGTGGAAATCCTGCACACCAAGGCTGGCGGCCATAATTTCCATCGTCTGCTGCACGCGGAACACCTCGCCTCCGTTGGCAAGCAGGGTCTGCCCGCCGTCCATCACCAGCTCCAGCGCACGGTCAAACAGGTCCTCAGCCACGAATATTCTCCCGCACAGCGTTAAATTCCGGGTAATGGGCGTAGAGGTGCTGCGCGATGGCCTCCATCAGCAGATAGTCATGCTCGGAGTCGATATCGATGATGCCGGTGTCCATCATAACGCTGACACCGAACTTGGAATGCCACAGGATGGGGTCCGGGTTGTCCACCAAAAATGCGCGGCGGATAACATAAATCGACGCATTGACGTCATAAACCTCGGGCGCTTGCTGGCGGCCGGTGAATTGGCTCTCCATGACCATTTCGGCGTGGTCGCCCACGATTTTAAACATATTGAACCATGGGTTGCGGCGGGCCTCGCAGACGCTGAAGATGATTTGCAGGTCCTCGCGCTCCTGCGCCTTGGCAAAGGCATTCTCAATGTCCTGCTCGGTGCGCAGCGGGCTGGTGATATCCAGGTCGATCATGGCGTCGTAGGGCTTGCCGGTGCGCGCTTCCATGCGGGCGAAGCTGTCCTTGTAGACCTCGACCTTCGGTACACGGTCGCCGCCCAGCTCGGCCCCGCGGGGCAGGTAGATGACCTCTGGGTATTCGGCGGCCACGAGCTTGGCCAGATCCTCGCTGTCGGTGTTCAGCGCAATGTCCACTTCCAGCTCGGGGTGGTTCCTGATGAAGAGCTCAGCGGCGCTCAAAGAGTAGTAAACCAACGGTTTGCCGCAGAAATTTTTCAAGTTCTTGTTTTTGAAGCCCTTGCTGCCTGCGCGGCCGCAGATGGTGATGAGCAGACGTTTCATGTTACACATTCTCCCCCAGTGTTAATTTCAGCACATTCAGTGCCAGTGCGGGCGGGTTGCAGCTCTCGCCGCTGCCTGTCAGCGCGTAGTCCACAAAATATTCCATCTCCCGCTCATAGCGGCGGTTGACGTCCTCCTCGTAATGCTGCACGGTGCCGTCGGGCAGGGTCAGTGTGCCCGCGCCAAAGTCGGCTAAATAGCTGCCGTCATGGCAGAAAAGCTCGATAGAACGGCGATATCCGCGCCCAAAGTAGTCGAGGTGCACCTCGGCCAGCAGCGTAGGATACTTGGCGATGTAGACCGAGAGATCGTCGGAATCGATTTCCAAATCCGAGTAGGTCCCCTTGAAATTGTACAACTTTTCCGGCACGCCGAACAGCTCCACCAGATAGTCCCACTCGTGAATCAGGTCGATGGTGACGCCGCCGCCCAGTGCCTTGTGGGCGCTGTACACGGTACGGTAGTCCACGCCGGGCCGCCAGTCAGGCAGATAACTCGAGCAGATGACCCGGGCGCAGTAGGGGTGCAGGGCGGGCAGGCGGTCTTTCAGCGCCAGCATCACACCGCACCACCGCATGGGCGCGGCCACGTAGGCCTTTTGCCCGGTGGGCAGATAGTTGGCTAAAGCAAGACCGGTTTGCTCGGCAGAAAAAATCGGCTTTTCGATGAAAAGCGCCTCGCCGCGGCCCTTGACCTGGGTCAATGCGTCGGCGTGCAGGCTCGTTGGGTTCGTGATAAAGACCAGGTCGTAGTGCGCGGGCGCGTCGGCCATGTCGGTGTACTGGGCGTGCAGCAGCTCGGCCACACCATCCCGCAGCGGGCGGGAAAGGTCGCTGCGCAGTGCGTCGGCCTGCAAGGCCCAACCGCGGTCAGCGCATAGGTTGGCAAGATTTTTCAAATGGCGCGTGCCGATGGAGCCCAGCCCCACAAACAGCGCGGTGATGGTACGCATAGGCGTTCCCCTTTGTCTTGATTTAGATGCAATGTAGGGGCCGGGTTACGAATTTTCAATCCGGTCCATCAATGCAATGGCCTTCAAATCCTTCTCAAAGCTCCACTTAGGGCTTTCCTCGCCCTTCAGGACGCCGAAAAAGTTCGTCAGTTCGTCCACATAGGCGTTCTCGACGATGTTGTCACTGTATCGGCTGTCATGCTCAAAGCTGGCGTAGGTGTCCACCGGCTGCTTGTCGCCATCGCGGAACTCATACAGTGCCTTGGGGTTGCCCTCCCAGAAAAGGTGGATGCCATCGCCGAAGCACTCAAAGCTGCGGACGGCCTTGCGGCTGACCACGTCGGCGGCCAGCACGCCCTGCACGCCGCCCTTATGGCGCAGCAGCAGCGTCACGCTGTCGGGGTAGGGGAGCCCTAAGTCACTCAAGGTGTCCTTCTGCACGGTGACGGATTCCACATCGCCGAAGGCATCCAGCAGCCAGGGCAGGTCGATGCCGAAAATCTCCCGCACGCCGCCGGTGCGGGCGTTGCCGACGAAGAAATTCTTATAGTTCTCCCACGGGTGCCAGTCGGGCAGGTACTGCCCGATGTGGTAGATATAGTGGACAGGCTTGCCAAATTCAGTGACCTGACGTTTAATATACTGCGTCTCGTGGCGGTACAGCATCGTCGAGGAGAGAAACAGCGGCAGGTTTTTGGCGGCGGCCTTTGCCATGTTCTCGGCGTAGCCGTCGCTGACCAGGTTCAGCTCGGTAAAGACCGGCAGGTCGTTGTCCAGCAGCTCGCCGATGACGGCGGCGTGGGACAGCGGTGCAGTGCAGACCAGCGCGGCGTCGGGGTGCTCGGCGGCAACGGCCTCGGCGATCGTCGCATAGGCGGCGTCCGCCAGACCCAGGTTCTTGGCCTCGTCGCGGCGGCCCTCGGCGGTGTCCACGCCGACGATCTGGATGGCGTCGTCGATGCCCTTGGTCAGCCGGGCGCGGCGTTTGCCCATGCTGCCTAAACCGACGATGAGAAGTTTCATACCAAAACGCTCCTTTGGGGGTCAAATTCCGGCACAGGGCCGTCATAAAAAACCTTGGATTTTGTAAAGTCAAAATGCTGCAATACAGCGCAGATTTTTCCGCTGGTGTCGCCGCCGCCGTAAGGGCTGACGGCGCTTGCCGCCACCGGGGCGAAGGCGGGGGAGAGGGCTTTGCGCATCGTGGCCTCGATGGCCGCCGCGTCGGGGACGCAGCAGAGAACGTTTGCGCAGACCATGCGCCCGGCCTGCCGCTTGCCGATGTTGACGGTGGGCACTTTAAAGGTCGGTGTCTCGACGACGCCCGATGACGAGTTCCCCGCCACCAGTGCGGCGCAGTCCATGGCGGAGAGATACCGCCGCAGGCCCAGGCTTTGCACAAAGCCCGCGCGGCCCGGGTGCGAGGCGGCGAACGCCTGCATCATCTCGGTGCAGACCTGCCCGCCTGCGTCGGCGTTCGACCCGGTGATAAGCCAGAACACGCTGTCCACCTTGTCCATGGCGCTGCACAGCGCTTGTACCTGCACGGCGGGCGACCCGGCGTCGGGGGCAGTCTCGGGGTGGTAGGTCACAAGCGCGAAGGGCTGCATCAAATCAAACCCGGTGGATTTGCACAATTCTTCGCGGCTCATTTTGGGCAAGGTGCGGATGTTTTCATCCCCCAGCCCGCCGACGCAGAACACGGTGTCGGGCGCTTCGCCCATGCGCACGAGCCGCGCGGCGCTGTCGGCGCAGGACGGAAAATGCACCGCCGCCATTTTGGAAATGCAGTGGCGGTAGTATTCGTCGGCTGCGCCCAAGGTCACGTCGCCGCCCGAAATATGGGCAATGGGGATATGCCGCGCGGCGGCCGCGGCGGCCACAGCGAAAATTTCAAAGCGGTCGCCCAGCAGCAGCACCGCGTCGGGGCGGTGGGCGGCAAAATAACTGTCAAAAACGTTGATAGTGCGTGCAATCGTGCAGGCAACCGGCTCGTCGGCGTCGTCGGTAAAAATTGGCAGGCGTGCGGCGATGGGAAAACCGTCGTTTTCGATTTCGTGTACGGTTTCGCCCAGCCGAGGGCAGAGGTGCGCGCCCGTCACGACAAGCTGCAAGTCGAGTTCATCGGACGCCGCGACCTTCTGCACGACAGGCCGCAGCAGCCCATATTCCGCCCGCGTGGCGGTAACGATGCAGATGGTGCGCATATCACACCTCAATTTTTTCATCCTCCGCAAAATCGCGCTTGGCGGTCTGGCCCAGCACTTCATGCCAGCGCATGGGGGAAATGCCATCTCCCGGGCGCTTGGTGGTCAGGTTGTCCTCGGTGAAGACCTCGCCCGCCTTGATTTCCCGCGCGGCGACGATGCTCTTGCGGGCAATGGCCTTGTTGGGGGCCTCGCTGGCGGTCAGGTGCTTGTGGCCGTCACCCAGGGCGGCCTCCACATGGCGCACGGCGTTCACCATGGCCTTGAACTCTGCCGGGTCCAGGCTGGCCTTCTGGTCGGGGCCGGGCAGGGATTTGTCCAGCGTGAAGTGTTTTTCAATGACCTGCGCACCCAGCACGGCGGCGGCCACGTCGCACTCCCAGCCCGGCGTATGGTCGGACAGGCCCACCGGCAGACCAAACTGCTCGTACAGTTCCAGCATGGCGGTCAGGTTGGCATCCTCGTAGGGGGTGGGGTACTGGGTGTTGCAGTGCAGCACCGTTACCTCGGGGCAGCCGCCGTCGTCCAGCACGCCCAGTGCATCGGTGATTTCATCCAGCGTGCTCATGCCGGTGGAAAGCAGCACAGGTGTGTGTAATTTCGCCATTTCTTCCAGGTACGGCAGGTTCGTGATCTCGCCCGACGGCATCTTGATGAGCGGCAGGCCCAGCGTGCCCAAAAACCGCACGCTGGGGATATCGAACGGTGCGGACAGATACTGGATGCCGATGGAATCACAGTATTCTTTCAGCTCCTTGTGCGCCTCAAACGAGAAATGCAGCTTGCGGATCATTTCCAGCTGGCTCTCGGCGGCGTCGGTGGTCTGCTTCTGATACTCGGCCTTCTCTGCAAATTTGCTCACGACCAGCTCGGGCACGGCGGTCTGGTACTTGACGATATCCGCGCCGCACTCCTTGGCAGCGCGGGCCATTTCCTTGGCCATTTCCAGGCTGCCGTTGTGGTTGACCCCGGCCTCAGCAATGATGGTTACAGGCATTTTAAAACTCCTTCCGCTGTGGCTTCTCCCCTTGGGGAAAAGCTGTCCGCAAAGCAGACTGATGAGGGGGCCTTCCGGCAGGCTGCCCCTCATCCGGCGCTGCGCGCCACCTTCCCCCAAAGGGGAAGGCTTTTATTTACTGCTGATTTTCCAGCTTTCGTCTCATTTTCTCCAGTTCTTCCAGCTGGCCCATGTCCATCCAGCTGCTCTCGCTGATGGGATAGACGCCGACCTTCTCCCCGGCCCGGCGGTAGCGCTCGATCACGTCGGGGAAGCCGATGAACTCACCGTCGTGCATTTCCTCCACCACGCGCGGCTCCACCACGTAAACGCCGGTGTTCGTCAAAAAGTCCAACTCGGGCTTCTCGCGCATGGCGGCAATGCTGCCGTCCTCGCCCAGCTCCACCACGCCGTAGGGCACGGTGTAATGCTTGAACGCGCAGATCATCGTGACAAGATTTCCGTGAGACTTATGGTACTCGTAAATATCGCCGAAGTCCACATCCAGCAGTGTGTCGCAGTTGGTGAAAAAGAACGGCGTGTCGATTTTTCCTTTCAGCAGGCACAGCCCGCCGCCGGTACCCATGAACACATCCTCATCGGCAAAATCCACGCGGTAATCCTTTTCCAGCTCGCCAAAGTAGGACTTGATCATGCCCTTTTTGTAGTTCACGATCATTGTGAATTCGTGGCAGCCGAAGTCCCGGAAACGATCCATGATAAGCTCCGCAATGGGCTGCTCGCCCACCGGAATCAGCGGCTTGGGCAGGATTTTGGTGTAGGGGTACAGCCGCGTGCCAAGGCCGCCCGCCATCATCACGACCGGGATATCGACCTGCTTGCGGTTGTCCACATTCAGCCCGTGGGCAAAGATGATATCGGTGATGACGCCGCGCTTGTTTAAAACCGGCAGTGCGTCGATGCAGTTTTTTTGCAGAATCTCCCGCGCCCGGCCGCGCTCAGCTATCGGCACGCTCAGCGGGTGGTAGTTGGCGGCGTGGTCAACGGTCTGGTCGGGCGTGCCGCCGCGCAGAAAAAACTTGCGGATATCGCCGTCGGTGATGACGGCTTTCAGCTTGCCCTCCGGCGCAATGAACAAAATGCGCTGGCCGGTCACGTCCAGCTTGCGCAGCGTTTCCAGCACCGTGGCGGTCGGCTCAATAAAGAGTTCTTCTACTTGTATCAAGGGTGGATCCCCCTTTTACGTTTATTTAAAGCCTTCCCCCTTGGGGGAAGGTGGCCCAAAGGGCCGGATGAGGGGCGGATGTGCCGCAGCAGACCGTGGATGGGAAATAGCGGCAAGGCTGCCCCTCATCAGTCACCTTCGGTGACAGCTTCTCCCAAAGGGGGAAGCCTTGGCGGGGCGTTGAGGATGCCGCCCCTTACAAAACGTCTTACAGCCCCAGCACCGCTTCGATCACGCGGTCGCAGTCCTCAAAGCTCAAGTTGGTGGAGCAGGGCAGATTGACAATATACTTGCGGTAAGCCAGGGCCTTGTCCAGGCCGTAGGCCTCGTTGCGGGGGTAGTCGGCCTGCTCGTGGATCAGCGCCCACACCGGGCGGGTCTGAATCTGCCGGGCCTGCAATTTCTCAATGACGGTGTCGCGGTCCAGGCCGGAATCTTCCAGATACAGGCTGAAGAACCAATGGTTGGAGCGGCATTCCTCCTCACGGAAAGGCAGAATGCGCAGTCCCTTCACGCCGTCCAGTGCGGCTGCATAGCGGTCATACAGCGCCTTTTTGTGGGCGATAAAATCTTCCAAACGCTCCAGCTGGGCCAGGCCCAGGCAGGCCTGCACGTTGGTCATGCGGTAGTTGTAGCCCACCTCATCGTGCAAAAATTGCAGTACGTCGGCCTTGGCCTGGGTGGACAGATGCTTGGCGTGCTCGGCCCAGTCCGGGTGGTTGGAGACGACCGCACCGCCCGCACCGGTGGTGATGATCTTGTTGCCGTTGAAGCTGTAACAGCCGATATCGCCGATGGTGCCCGCAAACTTACCGGCAAACGGCCCGGTGGTGCAGCGGGTACCGAGTGCCTCGGTGGCATCCTCAATCAGAATCAGGTGATAGCGCTTGGCAATGGCCGTCAGGCGGGGCATATCGGCCATGTTGCCGAACACATGCACGACTTCCAGCGCCTTGACGTGGGCACCGGTCTTTTTGTTATACAGCTTATCGCCGCGCAGCTCGCAGTGGTTCGCACAGAAATCCTCCACCGCGTCGGGGTCAATGCACAGGCTGTCGTCGCAGCCAATAAAAATCGGCTCGGCCCCCACATAGCGGGTCAGCGGGTTGACGGCGGCGATGAAGGTCAGCGTCGGGACGATTACCTCATCCCCGCGGGTGATGCCCGCCGCCATTGCGGCCAGATGCAGCGCGCTGGTACCGGAGTTGCAGGCCACGGCGCGGGGCATGCCCACGTAAGCGGCCAGCGCTTCCTCAAACTCCGTGACTTTGCCGCCGCTGGTGGAGACCCACCCCGACGTGATGGCCTGTCCGGCCAGCTCGGCCTCGCGCACGCCGAAATTCGGAACAGAAAGAGGAATAAATCCAGACATAACAATGCCTCCATAATACAGCAGTCGCACCGGAATTGCCCGGTGGACAGAATTCTACAAATATTCTATTTTATTATACCGCTTTTACGGGGAGAGAGCAAGAAGAAAATGGGCTGGAAAAGCCTCCCTTGCCAAAGGGAGGCTTTAAAACGCAACCGCCCCATGCGCGGGTGTGCATGGGGCGGCTGGCTTATTTCAGAACGATCTTAGTTCTGCTTTTTCTTCATGTAGGCAGTCACACCCAGGCCCAGCAGGGCGGCGATGGCGATAATGGCAATCGGGACGATCGGCATTTCATCGCTGGTCTGCGGGATGGTGCTGGCCGTGGCGGCGGCAGTCTTGGCAGAAGAAGCGGTCGGGGCGTAGGTGCCTTTCACGTTCTTGCAGCCGGAGATCTGCTTCGTCTCCAGATGGCCGCAGGTGTCGCACTTGTAGCCGTCAGCCGTGGCCGTCCAGTTGTGATGGCCGCAGGCAACGCAGGTGTAGTACTGGCTGTCATCGGGGGTCGGCGCGGGGGTAGCCGTCGGGGCAGCGGTGGCAGCGGGCGCGGCCTCAACCGGCGCGGGGGTAGCCGTCGGGGCGGCAGTGGGTGCCGGGGTCGGCTCCTCCGGCGGGAACCAGACCTGCTCAAAGACATTGGTGCCTTCCAGCTTTTGGCCGTTCGCCGCCTTGTCGTACAGTTCCTTGGTCAGGGTCGTGTAAACGCCCTCAATGCCCTTGAAGGAAACGCCCTTCCAATCGCAGTAATCCTTCTTGGCAATCTCAAAACCCTTGCCGATATCTGCGGCGCTGAGCGCGTATTCCTTGCCATCGATGGTGACAGTAACGGTCTTGTTTGCCATAACGGTAAACTCGCTGAAACCGTCGGGGTTGACGAAGGTGATGGTCTTGACGATGCCGTTCTCGGTTTTCGTCTCGGTCTCATAATAGTAGATAGTGCCGTCCTCTTTGACGTGACGGACAAAGACCTTCTGGCCCTCGGGAATCTTCAACGCGGAAACATTGAGGGAGATGGCGACGGTAGGAACCTGATCTTCGGGCATGGGCTTGTCATTTTCCAGCGTAACGGTGTTGGATTCGGTCATGCTTTTGACATCATCAGCGACAGTCGCCTTGACATCATAGAGCATCTTGATATCAAAGGTCATGCTGACATCGGTATCATTGTTGGCCGCAGCCTTCGGCTTAACAACCAGCTTGGGGACAGCGACAATGGTGATATTTTTTGTAGCTGCATCCGGGTCAAAGCTTTGGTCTTTTGCCGCCTCTGTGATAGCGTCTTTAGCCGCACTAACAACTTTGTCGTCATTCAGCTTGACTTCTTCTTCGCCAATTTTAACGGTGGCTGCATTCTTGACGGCATCGGAGACGTCACTTGCGGAAACATCTTTGCTATCAGTAATAGTGGTGCTGGCCGCTGCACCTGCGACGTCCTTTTTATCAACATTTTCGGACTTGATATCCTCAACGTTACCTTCAACCTTGGTTTCCGGCTCTGCGGGCTTGGTGTCAACGGTCTTTTCGCCAACAGTGTAAGTGCCGTCAGCATTTTCTTTCAAAGCAAGACCACTTGCGAGATAAGAAGCGCTGAACTTCTTGGTGAACGTACCAGCAGTAACTTCAAATTTGGCACCAGTATAGGTTGCATCAGCTGCATCGTCAATGTTGCGCTTTTTCAGTTCGCCATTGATTTTACCACCGTTGATTGTGATGCTCGATGCAATGCTGGATTTATTGTCGTAGTTGGCAGCGGTCAAATTACCGTTTATTACGGCATCTCCACTGATAGTCACGCCGTTTGTGGCCGAATTCTTCCATACCCAAGAAGAAATGGCACCATTGAGCGTACCGCCAGTTACAGTCGTAATGCTGTCCCAACTCTGAAGCGTCTGCTCGGGAGAATTGAAAGTACCTCCCGTGATGTTTGTGGTACCACCCTCGGCCTTGATGACAATGAAATCGTTGTTGAAATTACCGTTATTGATGGTCATAACAGCAGAGGCGTTGTTTTGACCACTGACAACCAGAGACGAGAATTCACCGGTAGCTTCCACGGTGCCACCGTTAAAAGTCAGTGTGCCATCGTTGTACACGACGTACCAACTGTTGCCGCCGTTGCCGCTGGGGGTGCCAGCCTCCTGGCTGCGGGTGAAGGTGCCACTCTCAACGATAGCAGTAGCATCTTTCTCGTTGTACAGTGCCGCACGGCCATGGCTGACGTTATCCACCGTACCGTTTCCGGCAATCGTCAGCGTGCCGTTGTTGGTAATGGTATGCTTGCCAGCCGTATTCGTAATCTTGTGGTCATTCAAATTCAACTGAATGCTTTTGCCCGCGGGAATCGTGACGCTTTCCGTCACATCGCTCGTAAGAACGACCTGGTCCGCCGCGTAAGTGATAGCATCTTGCAGGGTTTTGTAGGCCTTGTTGGTGTCATTATCAACATAAGCAACATTCGCATCCTGCGGGTCGGCCGCTCCTGTCAACATGACGGCCTTGTCTTTCGTCTCCCCATCAGATTGGGTTTCAATCTGCGCAGAGGCAGCGGCTTCTTTCGTCGCTCCGTTTGTCGCTTCGTCCGCCAGCGCGGCAGTGCACACGGACACTGCCATGGCGGCGGCCAATGCGAAGGAAACGACCTTTTTAAAATGGGTCTGTTTTCTCATCGTTCGCTTTCCTTTCTCCTTATAAAATTTAACGATACCTAAATTTTACACCGGGGGGGGTGAATGTCAACGACAATGTGGGCATTTTGTGTATATTTCGCGTAAATTTTCACTTGTGCAAAAGAACCCGAGGCTGATTTGTGCAAAACAGAAAAAACGCGTTGTTGCATCATAACAAATTGAACACAAAAAGACGCCTTGCACCCGGCAATGCTTTCCTTTATAATGGGTACAAAAACCAGGGGGCGTTCTGCATGAAAAAAATCTGCCGCTGGGCCTGCCGCCACCGCGCGGGCCTGCTGGCCCTTGCCGTGGGCTTCGCGGCGTGGGGGCTGTTCTATGTCGCCCGCCGCAGCACCGCCGCTATGGACTGGTGGCTCACATATGTTTCGATGCCCGTCAAGCGCGGCCTTTCCTTTATAGTAGACCCGCTCCCGTTCAGCGCGTGCGAGCTGGGCGCAACGGTGCTCATCGTCGGGGCACTGGTGCTGCTGGTCCGCGCCGTGCGCCGCCGCAGGCTGGCGGCCTGGGCGCTGCATATGGCCGTGCTGCTGGTCTGGGGGTACGCGGGGGTCTGCGCACTGTGGGGCACGCAGTATTATGGCACGAATTTTGCCGCCCGCGCGGGCATGACCGCCCCGCCCGTCAGCACCGGGGAACTGGCCGCTGTGACCGACTACTTTGCCGACAAAGTCAACGCGGCGGCCCCGCTGGTGCAGCGGGACGAAAGCGGCGTGTTTGCCACCGACAAAACCGAAATCTTTGCCGGGTGCGCCCATCTGTACGACCCGCTGACCGAGCGCTGGCCGTTTTTGGCCGGGCCGGAGCGCCGCCCCAAGCCCGCCATCTACTCCAAACTCATGAGCGCCTGGGGCTTCACCGGATATCTCTGCCCGCTGGTGGGGGAGAGCACCCTCAACGTGGACAGCCCGGCGGTGTTCCTGCCGGTGACGATCGCCCACGAGTTGGCCCACCAGCGCGGCGTAGCGGCCGAGCAGGAGGCAAACTTCGTCGGCGTCATGGCGGCCACGGCCAGCGCCAACGCCGACTACGCCTACTCCGGCTGGCTGTTTGGCTACCTGCACCTGTCCAACGCGCTGTACGAGGCTGACCCCGCGCTGGCAGCGGCCAGCTACCAGACCCTTTGCGCCGAGGCCCGCGCCGACCTGGCCGCCAACAACGCCTACTGGAAGCAGTGGGAAGGCCCGGTCAAGCAGACGGGCGAAAAAGTCTACACGACCTTTTTGCAGGGGTACGGCCAGGACCTGGGTATGCGCAGCTATGGTGCGTGCGTGGATCTGCTTGTGGAAGAATTTTTGACCAATACAACTTCTTGCGATTGACAGTGCCCCGCACCGCTAGATGCCCGGAAAGTTGTTTCCACAATATCACAATTCTTAACAAACGGCCCACCCGGATGTTGAAAATTTCGGCGTTTTTCAGCGCATTTTTCGCCCCTCGCCCCCTTGCGGTGGGGGCTTTTTTCATGGTATGATTTATGGTATAGCAATTTAGAATTTTAAACTGTGAGGAACAGGAATGTTTAATAAAAAGAATCCCATGCGGTATTTCTCGGGCAGCACGTTTGCGCGGCTGCCGCTGTATAAGCTGGCGGCGGGCGGCACGGCTGTCGCGCTGACGGCCAGCATCGGCTTGGGCGCGTTCGCGGCGGGCGTTACGCCGTTCAACCTGCCCACGGCCACCCCGGCCCCGGTCGTGACCGCCACACCGGAAACGGCAGCCACGCCCACGCCGTCGCCGTCCCCCACGCCCAGCCCTACGCCGGTGCCGGACCGCACCCTGACCATGGAGGCCACCGTCGTGCAGCAGGACGTCGGCGTGACGCTCTACGTGGACCCGCTGCCCGAAGCCACAGCAACGCCGGAACCCACGGCTCTGCCGTCTGCGTCGCCCAAGGCTGGCGCGGCGGCGGCGTCCGGGGCTAAACCCACGGCCACGCCAAAGGCGACCGCCACCCCGACCCCGACGCCCACCGCCGCCCCGACCGAGGACGACGAGCAGGAAAAGACCCCGCTGCTGGGCGTTGAGGGCACCATCACCCTGACCGACGCCAAGGGCAACGCCACCGACTACGCGCTTGACCCCGAGACCGGCACCGCCCTGGCCGAGGACGTGGAACCCGGCGACTACACGCTGGCCCTGCAGCCCATCGAAGGCTACACCACCCCCGAGGCCCAGACTGTAACTGTGAAGGAAAAGGTCGTCTACAAGGCGGATGTACAGGCTGTCAAGGAAAAGATCGTCCAGGCAAGCCAGGTCAACGAGAGTGCCGAGGATTCCGGCGTCAGCAACGCAGGTTCCGCGCCCATCGTCGAGGAAGTGACTGACACGGTTACCTATGCCGAGAGCGACAAGACCGAGACCGGCACCAAAACTACTTACACGGCCAAGTTGAGCAGCAGCGGCCACCTGCTGCTGGCCGACGGCACCGAGACCCCCTATCTGCCCGTCTACCAGGACGGCACGCGGGATCTGATCGGCGCGACCCGCGACCCAAACTACGCGGCCAACACGAACACTTCTGCCTGGCTGCCCGGCGCAGCGGATTCCATTCAGCTGCTGGGCGCGGCCAACACCCGCATGGCGTGGGCACACCGCGCCGATGAACCCGCCGTGCAGGAGGGGGATGAGGCGGTCTCCGTCGCCGAGGAGACGCCCGCTCCCACCGAGGCTCCCACTCCGGAACCGACGGCAGAGCCTACTGCCGAGCCCACCGCAGAGCCGACGGCAGAACCAACCGCCGAGCCTACACCGGAAGTGACGGCGACGCCCGAACCGACGGCCGCCCCCACGAACACCCCGGCCCCGACCGAGGCCCCCACCGCCACGCCGGATCCCACGGCGGGCTGGCCTGACAATATCGAGGCCAAGGATCTGGCGAGCTACGGCTTTGACGTGACCAGTTCCGACGGCACCGTGTACCAGTACACCGGATGGCAGGAAATTGACGGCGTGACGTACTATTATGACCCGACGACCCACCAGCCCGTCACCGGACAGCAGGTCATCCAGGGCGACGTTTACACCTTCGGGGCGGACGGTGCGCTGAACCGCACGGCCCGCGGCATCGACGTTTCCAAGTTCCAGGGCAGCATTGATTGGAACGCCGTCAAGGCCGACGGCATCACGTTTGCCATCATCCGCTGCGGCTACCGCGGCTACGGCAGCGGCGCACTGGTCGAGGATTCGACCTACCGCGCCAACATCCAGGGCGCTATCAACGCGGGCCTGAAAGTCGGCGTCTACTTTTACAGCCAGGCCATCAACGAGCAGGAAGCCGTTGAGGAGGCCAGCATGGTGTTGAGCCTGGTGGGCGGGTACAGCCTGCCGCTGGGCGTCTACTACGACACCGAGAGCGTTGCGGGCGGCCGCGCCAACGCCATCAGCGCCGCCGAGCGCACGGCCTGCGCCGTCGCTTTCTGCGAGACGATCCGCAACTCCGGGTACAGCGCGGGCGTTTACTCCTACGCAAGCTGGTTCTACAACGCGCTGAACTTTGCGAACATCAGCAAGTACAACATTTGGATCGCCCAGTACCGCGACACGCTGAGCTTCAGCTACAAGTACAACATCTGGCAGTACACCGGCTCCGGCAGTGTCAAGGGTATCTCCCGGCCTGTGGATATGAACATTGGATAAAACCAAATAGAATAGAACTTCCCCCTGCTTGCGCAGCACTGCGCGAGCAGGGGGAAGTTCTTTGATAAACGGATCACCCTTGTGTTTGTGATGAACGCAAGGGTACTTTTACTTTGTGTAGCAGCTCATCTTTGCGCTGCTGCCGCCTCTTGTCTGGCCGCTGCCGTGGATTATGTACTTGTAGGTACACAGCTCAGCCAACCCCATGGGGCCGCGGGCGTGCAGCTTTTGGGTGCTGATGCCCATTTCGCAGCCCAGACCAAACTCGCCGCCGTCGGTAAAGCGGGTGCTGGCGTTCACGTAGACCGCTGCGCTGTCCACACAGGCCGTGAACCGCGCCGCTGCCTCGGCGTCCGCCGTGATGATGGCCTCGCTGTGGTGGGTGGAATGCCTGGCAATGTGCAAAATCGCTGCGTCCACGTCGTCCACCACGGCCACGCTCAGCTTGTAGTCCAGATATTCCGTGTCAAAATCCTGCGGCGCGGCAGGCACACCGTCGATGATGGCGGCGGCCTGGGTGTCCAGGTGAAGCTCCACCGGCGTTAAGCCGGCGGCGGCGCGGCCGTCCACCAGGCGGGTCTTTAACATCGGAAAAAACTGCGCTGCAACGTCCTTGTGAACCAGCAGCGTTTCCTCGGCGTTGCAGACGCTGGGGCGGCTGGTCTTGGCGTTTTCCACGATGTCCACCGCCATTTCCAGGTCAGCGGCTTTGTCCACGTAGACGTGGCAGATGCCGGTGCCGGTCTGGATACAGGGCACCGTCGCGTTCTCAACACAGGCGCGGATCAGCCCCGCGCCGCCGCGGGGAATCAGCAAATCGACCAGGCCGTCGGCAGTCATCAGCTCGTTGGCGCTGGCGTGGGAGGTGTCCGACAGCAGGCTTACCGCACACTCCGGCAGGCGGGCTTTGCGCAGGCCCGCGCGCAGGGCCTCCACGATGGCGTGGCAGCTGGCCCAGGCGTCGCGGCCGCAGCGCAAAATGCAGGCGCTGCCCGCCTTGATAGCCAGGGCAGCGGCGTCGCTGGTGACGTTGGGGCGGCTCTCGTAAATAATGGCGATAACGCCCATCGGCACAGCAGTCTTTTCAATAATAAGACCGTTGGGGCGCACAATTTTGCGCAGCACTGCGCCCACCGGATCCGGCAGGGCGGCGACCTCGCGCATACCCTTTGCCATGTCGGTCAGACGGCTGGGGGTCAGGGCCAGGCGGTCCAGCATTACGTCGCTCACGCGGCCCCGGGCAGCGTCCAGGTCGCGCTGGTTTGCTTCCAAAATCTTGTCACTGGCGGCAATCAGCGCCACGGCCATGGCCTCCAGCGCGGCGTTTTTCGTGTCGGCATCGGCCAGTGCCAGCGGCATTTTTGCGCCCTGGGCGGCCTGCAAAATTTCCTGTGTGGTCATGGGGAACCTCCCTTACTTGTGGCCTGCAAAGCGGGTGCCAACCGGCTTGCCCTCAACGATATCGTACAGCACCTCGGCGTGGGCACCGTTGGTGATGATCATGTCCACGCCCGCGGCGGTGGCACGCTTGGCAGCGATGACTTTTGTCAGCATGCCGCCGGTGCCCAGGGACGAACCTGCGCCGCCCGCCAGCATTTCAATTTCGGGGGTGATTTCTTCCACCACCGGGATGAGCTTCGCGTCGGGGTGGGTGTGGGGGTCGGCGGTGTACAGGCCGTCGATGTCGGACATCAGCACGACCAGGTCGGCGTGGATGCACGTTGCCACCAGTGCGGCCAGTGTGTCATTGTCGCCCAGGGAATATTCCTCGCAGGCAATGGGGTCGTTCTCGTTGATGATGGGGATTGTGTGCAGCTGCAAAAGACGTTCCAGCGTGTTTTGCAGGTTGCGCAGGCGGTTTTCGTGGTCGAAATCCTCCCAGGTCAGCAGCATCTGCGCCACGGTGTGGTTGTACTGGCCGAACAGCCGGTCGTAGGTGTACATCAGCTCGCACTGGCCCACGGCTGCGGCGGCCTGCTTGGTAATGATGTCGCTGGGCTTTTCGATTTGCAGTTTGCCGACGCCCAGGCCGGTAGCCGCCGACGACACGACAATAAGCTGATGCCCGGCGTTCTGGATATCGCTCCACACCTTGACCAAATCCTCGGTGTGGCGGATGTTGAGCAGCCCGCTGGGGTGTGCCAGCGTGCTGGTGCCTACTTTAACGACGATACGCATAATTTACTTCTTCCCCAAATCCTTCGTTTTCTCATACGCTGCCAAAACGGCGTCGGTCACGGCACCGCGGAAGGCGCGTTCCTCCAACAGGCGCACGCCCTGGATGGTCGACCCGCCGGGGCTGCACACGGCGTCTTTCAGCTCGCCGGGGTGCTTGCCGGTTTCCAGCACCATGCGGGCGCTGCCCAAAAGCATCTGGGCGGCGTACTCCTGCGCCTTGGCGCGGGGCAGACCAGCCGCCACGCCGCCGTCGGCCAGGGCTTCAATGAACTGGTACGCCCAGGCCGGGCCGCAGCCGGACACCGCGCTGGCGGCGTCGATCAGGCTTTCCGGGACGGCGTCCAAACGGCCCGCGGGGGCCATGGCGGTGAGCCATTCGTTCAGCTTGTCCGGCTCCACATCGTCAGAGCAATACTGGATCATGCCGTCGCCCAGCGCCACGGGGGTGTTGCCCATCATCCGCGACATGGACCGGGACAAACGGAGACAATACAAAAACGCTTCGCATCTGGTAAACAACAAGTTAAAGAAAATCGGGGAGCAACTC
>NZ_DBMDDV010000049.1:0-4756 GCF_057431175.1 Gemmiger sp.
GCCGACGGCTTTGTATTCTACAAGTGGAGTGACGGCATCACCACCGCGACCCGCTATGACAACGTGACGAAGGACATCTCGGTCAAGGCCATGTTCAACGCCGCCCGTGTCGAACTGACGCTGGACAAGGGCGACACGACGATCAAGAAGGGCGAGAGCCTGACCGTCAACGCCGCCGTCAAGCTGGGCGGTAAGGCCTACGACGCCACCAATGTGCAGTGGTCCATCAATGACGAGATGGAGAAAAACGGCAGCAGCCTGACCTTTACGCCCGACGCTGCCGGAACCTACACCCTCAAAGCGGGCATCGAGATCAATGGGACCTTCTCCACCGCGCAGCTGACCGTGACTGTGGAGGCCGACGCCGCGACGGTGAACATCAGTGGCAACAGCACCCTGACCGCGGGCCAGAGCACGACCCTGACTGCGACCGTCGCCAACGGCAGCGGTGATACAGTTTGGGGCTGCGAGGAAACGTCCTGGAAAGCCACCGGCGACCAGGTGACATTCACCGCCAACGAGCCGGGCACTTACCGCATCCACGCCGCCAACAACGGCACCGAGAGCGTCTTTATCCTGACGGTCACGGCTGCCGCCACGCCGGAGCCGACCGCCACACCGGCCCCTGCGCCTGAGAGCCAGTCGGAATCCAACGCAGAATAAAACGCGACAGAGGTTACAAGAAATGGCAATTTACACCTGTGTCCTGCTGGACATTGACAATACGCTGCTGGACTTTGACGCCGCCGAGCGCCAGGCTGTGACCGATATGCTGGCCGAGTACGAGCTGCCCCACGACGAGGCCGCCTACGAGACCTACCACAAGGTCAACCGTGAGCTGTGGGACTCGCTGGCAAAGGGCCAGCTGAACAAGCAAAAACTGTTCCAGATTCGTTTTTCCCGCTTTATGCAGGCCATGCAGCTGCCGGATAACGGCAAAGGCAAGGCCATGAACGACCGCTATGAAGAACTGTTGGCGACCCACGCCGATCTTCTGCCCGGTGCCCTGACCGCGCTGGAAGAACTCAGCGAGGTGGCAACGCTGGCCATCGTCTCCAACGGTGCCGCTGCCGTACAGGAGTCCCGTATTGCAGCCTCCGGCATTGACCGCTATATGGACGGCATTTATATTTCGGAGAAGGTAGGCGCGGCCAAGCCCAGTGCCAAGCTGTTTGAGCACGCCCTCCGCGATTTGGGCATCACGAACAAAAGCCGCGTGCTGATGGTCGGCGATGACCTGTTGGCCGATATCAAAGGCGGCATGAATGCAGGGGTGGACACCTGCTGGTTCAACCTCGGGAATGTGGAAAACAAGACCGGCATCACGCCGAAATTTACGGTCGGTTCCTATGAGGAACTGTATCGCATTGTGATGGAGCCGGAGGAACTGGAAAACTTGGGCGTGCGCAACCGCCGTCACAGCAACGAAGCCCTGCTGTAAAAACCGGGGCACACTGCCGCTGCCCGCAAAAGGCGGCGGCATCATTTTGGAATTGAGGATGTACCGTATATGTTGTTGGAACTGCAAAACCTGGGCAAGAGCTTCGGCGAACACGAGGTACTGCGGGATGTGAACGCGGGCGTCGAGCGCGGCGACCGCATCGGCATTATTGGTGCAAACGGCACCGGCAAAACGACGCTTTTGCGTATTCTGTGCGGCGAGAGTCTGCCCGACGCGGGCGACGCCGCCTTCGGCACCGGCGTGACGACCGGATATCTGGAACAGAACGCCCGGCTCGACCCAGCGCTGGATGTCTACGCCACGATGAAACTGGTGTTCACTCCGGCGCTGGACGCGATGCAGCAGATGGAAACCCTGCAAAAACAGCTGGCTGCCGACCCGCACAACGCCGAGCTGACCGAAAAGATTGCCCACTGCACCGCTGTTATCGACGCCATGGATGCCTATAACATGGACACCCAAATCAAAAAGGTCCTCAACGGCATGGGCTTTCCCGCTGACACCTGGGCGAAGCTCGCGGGCGTGCTTTCCGGCGGCGAGCAGACCCGCTTGCGCCTGGCGCGGCTGCTGCTGGAACGCCCTGACCTGCTGATTCTGGACGAGCCGACGAACCACCTGGACCTGGAAACGATGGAGTGGCTGGAAAATTACCTGAAGGCCTACCGCGGTGCGGTGCTGGTCGTCAGCCATGACCGCTATTTCCTTGACGCTGTCTGCACCCGTATCTGGGAGCTTCGCGGCAAAAGCATCAAGACCTACCGCGGAAACTACTCAGCCTACCTGCCCCAGCGCGAAGCCGCTGACGAGCGCCAGCAAAAACTGCATGACGCCGCCGTGGAAAAGGCTGCCAAATTGCAGGACTATGTGGACCGCAACTTGGTCCGTGCCTCCACCACCAAGATGGCCCAGAGCCGCCGCAAGCAGCTGGAAAAACTGGAGATCGTCGAGGCACCCACCGCCGAGGCGTGGGAACTGAACTTCCGCTTTGAGTACGACATTGAGCCGTATGACGAGCTGGTCATCATGAAAAACCTGAGTGTACACATCGGCGAGCGCACTCTCATCGATGCACTGGATTACGTTGTCCACCGCGGAGACAAGCTCGTCATTGCCGGCCCCAACGGCGCGGGCAAATCGACGCTTTTGCAGGTGTTGGACGGCAAGCGCCGCCCCTCTGGCGGCATGGTGCGTTTGGGCAGCGGGGCCAAACCCGGCATCTTCACCCAGCAGCAGGCCCGCCGGGCGGGCCGCGTCATCGACGCCATCTGGAACCAGTACCCCCGCTTCACCGAGCTGGAAGTCCGCAGCCATCTGGCACGCTTCGGCTACCGGGGCGAGGAAGTCTTTAAGGACTGCGCGTCCCTCTCCGGCGGCGAGCTGGCCCGCCTGCGCTTTGCCGAGCTGGCCCTTGAACGCCCGAACCTGATGTTTTTGGATGAGCCGACGAACCACCTGGATATCTACATGCGCGAGAGCCTGACCCAGGCGTTGGCCGCCTACACCGGCACGCTGCTGCTCGTCACCCACGATCGCTATCTGATGCAGACGCTGGGCTGCCCCATCATGTATTTAGAGGACGGTAAGGCGACGTTTTACCCGAATTTTGCAGCGCTGCAAAACCGCGAAGCGGGCAAAACCCAAGAGCAGCAGAAAACCGAGGACACTGCCAAAAAGCAGGCCTACGGCAAGGAACAGCGCAAGCGCCGCGCCGAGGTTCGCGCCCGCTTAAAGAAAGTGGAAACAGAGATCGAAGAGCTGGGGGCACACATCGTTGAGCTGGAAAACGAAATCAACGACCCCGAGGTTCTGCGCGACCACCTGCTACTGCGGGACAAATGTGATGAACTGGACGACACCCGTTTCCACCAGCAGGAACTTTACGACGAATGGGAAAAGCTGGCCGAAGAACAGGAATCCTTCGACAGCGAGGGCGAGTAAGCATTTTACCATTCTGTAACTTGTATTCCTGCAAAAAAACGCTATACTATAAGTTTAGCAAAACCCTTATATGAGAAAGTATAGGAAAGTATTTTAAGGCGGGTAGACTATATTGCAGACCACCATTATCGTAGCAACGCATAAACCGTACTGGGTGCCGGATGATCCGATGTATCTGCCGGTACAGATGGGCCATGCCATCCATCCGGCCATCGGCTATATCGGCGATGATACCGGCGAAAATATCTCGGAGCGCAACGCAAATTTCTGTGAGCTGACCGGCCTGTACTGGGCCGCGCACAACATTGATTCCGACTATATCGGCATTGTGCATTACCGCCGCTATTTTGCCAGCCGCCGCAAGAGCCGCTTTGCCGCCAAGAAAAGCCGCGTCATCAGTCACGAGGAACTGTGCTCTATCCTGGCGACCACCAACGTGGTGCTGCCTAAAGAACGCCACTATTTCATCGAGACAAACTACACCCAGTACATCCACGCCCACCATAAGCGGGATCTGGAAACGACCCGAGCCATCATTGCGCGCAAATGCCCCGAGTATCTGCCCGCGTATGATCTGTATATGTCCAAGACGCACGGCCACCACTTCAATATGTTCGTCATGAAAAAGGAGCTTTTGCAGCACTACTGCACCTGGCTGTTTGATATCTTGTTTGAACTGGAAAAAGAGTTGGACATGACCGGCTACACGGTCAATGACCGCCGCGTCTTTGGCTTTGTCAGCGAACGTCTGCTCGATGCCTGGCTTATCACGAACAACATCAGCTTTGAGGAACTGGACATCGTCTATATGGAGCACCAGAACTGGCTGCACAAGGGCACCGCCTTCCTCAAGCGCAAATTCTTCCCGAAGAAAGATGATTGACGCAAACGCCGTCACGGCTGTGGTCGTGACCTACAATCGGCTGGCGCTGCTCCAACAATGCCTGGCCGCCTTGTGCGCCCAGACCGTGCGGGGCTTTACGGTGCTGGTGGTGGACAACGCCTCCACCGACGGTACCGCTGACTACCTGAAAACGCTGGATATGCCTGGGCTTGTCTGCCGTAATCCGGGCAAAAATCTCGGCGGTGCGGGCGGCTTTGCCTACGGCATCCGGGAGGCTGCAGCCCTCGGCTGCAAGGCAGTCTGGATCATGGACGACGATACACTCCCGACGCCCACGGCGCTGGAAACCCTGCTGGCGGCGGACGCTGCCCACGGTGGAGACTACGGCTGGCTGTCTGGCCGCGCCCTGGCCCCGGATGGCGCCGACCAGCCTATGAACCTCCAGCGCAAGACGATGTACCGCGATATCGCCGGTTTCTGTGATGGCAAAGGCGAGATACCCGCCGTGAGAT
>NZ_DBMDDV010000031.1:0-35686 GCF_057431175.1 Gemmiger sp.
ATCCCATACAGTACCTTGGCATCGGTGGACAGCTCCCTGAAGTTCGGCTCTGTAAATAGCGCTTTGGGTATGCGGTAAAAAGAGAACTGCTCGGCTTGAGCGCCGTAAAAATATTCGTATTGCATCTCGCTTCTCCTGCCTAAAAATGGGTGCAGTTTAGCAAGCCCACAAAACTACATTTCGTAAGCTATTACATATTGTACTCTTGATTTATCTTTCCAGTTCGTCCTCACGCTGTGGGCGCTGGCGGCTGGAGCGCTTATGCTCCCAATTCCGCAGCAATGAAATGATGACATTCTGCATCTGCTGCGGTGTATAGCTGGATGGGAAGTACTGCTGCACATCAGACTGATTTAGGAAGAATTTCTGTCGCTGATTCGGCTTTTCTTCTGTCAGCAGGGTATGCAGGTAATTCTCCGTCAGCGTTCCATTTCGGCTCATATCCTTTAGCGTCCGAGACTGAACCAAAGACGGTGTAGCATCACACATATCCATTTCTTCTTTGAGCCATGTCTGGTGTTCCTCTGTCATATAGGAGATTTCGACCGCTGGGTTGAATGCGATGCGACCGTCATCGACCATTTGCAAGATGGATGGAATTAGATACGTCAAACGAATGTAACGATGTATTTGATTACGGCTTTCATCAACTTCTTTACCCATAGCATCAAGTGTTCTCAACTTTGTCCCAAGTTGGGACGAAGTTGATTTTCCTTGATGTTTCATCGCTTCCATGCGCATTTTATAAGCAAACGCCTTCTCACTTGGCAACACATGCTCACGCTGGATATTGCTGTTGACCATCAGGATCGTGGCTTCGTCATCGTCTATGTATTCCACTCTAGCAGGGATGCTTTCGATGCCGAGTTCCTTACAAGCCTCCCATCGGCGATGTCCGCTTATCACTTCATAGCCGACACCAACCTTTGGTCTGACGATGATGGGCGTAATGATGCCACTCTCTGAAATGCTGTCTACCAATTCACTGAATTCCAGATCATGTCGGATATGGAACGGATGATTGGAGAATGGATGCAACTTATTTATTGGAATAGTTTCCTCTTTGCTTGCTCTGTAAGCAGGCGATGTTTTCTTTGTCATACTGCGTACTCCTGCGGTTTTTAGATGGCTCTTAAGTACCCCGATTTGACCCCAAAAATGTACCCAAAAATCGTATACTTTTTGCCGAAAATGTACCCAAAGGGCATTTTTGCATAAAAAAAGCCCCTAATCACTGTAGTACAGCGATTAGGGGCTTGCTATGATTTATAGAACGACCTTAACCGTCAGGTCTTTCCATTGCTTCGGCCAAAGCACGCAGCCACGCGAATTTCGATAAGAACGAGCCTTATCGTAATCCACATTTAATTGTAAAAATCTACGTGATTCAAGAACGTGGATTTTTAATTGCTGCCTGCGCAGCGGCCAGGCGGGCGATGGGAACACGGTAGGGAGAGCAGCTGACGTAGTCCAGACCAACATTGTGGCAGAACTCAACACTGCTGGGGTCGCCGCCGTGCTCGCCGCAGATGCCCAGACCCAAGTTCGGGTTGGTGGCGCGGCCATCAGCAGCAGCCATCTTGACCAGCTTGCCGACGCCGATCTGATCCAGATGCTGGAACGGATCGCTCTCGTAGATCTTGTTGTCGTAATAAGCAGTCAGGAACTTGGCAGCGTCGTCACGGCTGAAGCCGAAGGTCATCTGGGTCAGGTCGTTGGTGCCGAAGCTGAAGAAATCAGCTTCCTTGGCGATCTCGCCTGCGGTCAGGGCAGCGCGAGGAATCTCGATCATGGTGCCGACCTCGTACTTCATGTCGACGCCAGCGGCAGCGATCAGGGCATCAGCAGTCTTGACGATGACGTCCTTGACGTACTTCAGCTCCTTGACCTCGCCAACCAGAGGAACCATGATGTGCGGGGTGATCATCTTGCCAGTCTCGGCAGAAACCTTCAGGGCAGCCTTGATGACAGCATTGGTCTGCATCTCGGCGATCTCCGGGTAGGTGACGGCCAAACGGCAGCCACGGTGGCCCATCATGGGGTTGAACTCGTGCAGGCTGACAACGACATTGTTCAGCTCATCGGTGGTCATGCCCATATCCTTGGCCAGAGCAGCGATGTCCTCGGGCTTGGTGGGCAGGAACTCATGCAGCGGCGGATCCAGATAACGAATGGTCATCGGACGGTCGCCCATGATGCGGTACATAGCGGTGAAGTCGGCCTCCTGGAACGGCTCAACCTTGGCCAGAGCGGTCTTGCGCTCCTCAACGGTACGGGCGCAGATCATCTCACGGACAGCGGCGATGCGGTCCTCGGCGAAGAACATATGCTCGGTACGGCACAGACCGATGCCCTCAGCACCCATGTCAACGGCGTTCTGGGCGTCGCGCGGGTTGTCGGCGTTGGTCATGACCTTCATCTGGCGGTTGGCGTCAGCCCAGCCCATGAAGCGCTTGAAGTTAGCGTTCTCGGTGGAAGCGACGGTAGCAATCTGGCCCTCGTAGATGTTGCCGGTGGAGCCGTCAATGCTCATCCAGTCACCCTCATGGAAGGTGTGGCCGTTGATGGTGATGACCTTGGCGTCGTAGTCGATGGCGACGTCGTTGTCATTGCCGCAGCCGGAGACGCAGCAGGTGCCCATGCCGCGGGCGACAACAGCAGCGTGGCTGGTCATACCGCCGCGGACGGTCAGGATGCCCTGAGAAACCTGCATACCGACGATATCCTCGGGAGAGGTCTCGAGACGGACCAGAACGACCTTCTTCCAAGCGTCGTCCTTGACCTTCTCCTCTGCATCCTCAGCAGAGAAGACAACGCGGCCGCAGGCAGATCCCGGAGAAGCAGCCAGGCCTTTGCCGATAGCCTCGGCAGCCTTCAGAGCAGCAGCGTCAAACTGCGGGTGCAGCAGGGTGTCCAGCTGCTTGGGCTCGACGCGCAGAACAGCGGTCTTTTCGTCGATAACGCCCTCGTCGACCAGGTCGCAGGCAATCTGCAGAGCGGCCTGGGCGGTACGCTTGCCGTTACGGGTCTGCAGCATGAAGAGCTTGCCATCCTCGATGGTGAACTCCATGTCCTGCATATCCTTGTAGTAGTTCTCGAGGCGGGTTGCGATCTCAACGAACTGATCGTAGACCTCGGGCATCTCCTCATGCAGCTTGCTGATGGGAGAGGGAGTACGGATACCAGCGACGACATCCTCGCCCTGGGCATTGATCAGGTACTCGCCCATCAGCTTCTTCTCGCCGGTGGCGGGGTTACGGGTGAAGGCAACGCCGGTGCCGGAACGCATACCGGAGTTACCGAAGGCCATCTGCTGCACGTTGACAGCGGTGCCCCACTCGTAGGGGATCTCGTTCATCTTACGATAAACGTTGGCGCGGGGGTTGTCCCAAGAACGGAAGACGGCCTTGACAGCGCCGATCAGCTGCTCTTTGGGGTCCTGGGGGAACTCTTCGCCCTGCTTCTCCAGGTAAATCTGCTTGAATTCCTTGACCAGTTCCTTCAGGTCGTTGGCGTCCAGCTCAACGTCCTGCTTCACGCCCTTGCGCTCCTTCATGGCGTCGATGCGCTCCTCAAAGAAGCTCTTGCCCAGCTCCATGACGACGTCAGAGTACATCTGGATGAAGCGGCGGTAGCAGTCATATGCAAAGCGGGGGTTGTTGGTCTTCTTGGCCAGGCCTTCAACAGCCTGGTCGTTCAGGCCCAGGTTCAGGATGGTGTCCATCATGCCGGGCATGGACTGACGTGCGCCGGAACGGACGGAAACCAGCAGGGGGTTCTCGATGGAGCCGAAGGTCTTACCGGTCTGCTCCTCAAGGATGCCCATGTATTTGAAGATATCCGCCTTGATCTCATCGTTGATTTCGCGGTTGTCGGCGTAGTACTGGGTGCAGGCCTCGGTGGTGATGGTGAAGCCCTGCGGAACCGGCATACCGGCGTGGGTCATCTCGGCCAGGCCGGCGCCCTTACCACCCAGAGTGTTCTTCATGGTGGTCTGGTCGCCGCCGAAGGCGTCGTGGCCCTCTTTGAACAGGTACAAGAATTTCTTGCTCATAGTTACCTCCCAAATTGGTGACGTGTTTGCATCACATAAATCATGTTTGCATAGTCCATTATAACAGACCGAAAGACAGATTTCCAGTAGATTGTTAAAAAAATGCTCAATAGTTTCGCCGAAAAGTAGACAAACTTTTTCGGTTTGCCTATTGCAATTTGCACAAAAATAGTGTAAGCTATAATGGGTGGGAAGTTTGAAATATTTTTCAATTCCTTGTTTTTGTGGTAAATACAAAAGGGAACGGATGCGGTGTCCGTTCCCTTTTTTCATCTGGTTTTCTTTTTGTAGTATGTTACCGCCATACCGGCCAGGGCCAGCGCTGCGATTTTCTGCATCAGGGTGTTTCGGGGTTTCATGGGGGTTCTCTCCTTCTTCTATTGCATCTTACGGCTACAGTATAACATTTCCCGCTGCAAAGCATAATAAATTTTCTTATGAAAAAGATGTACTTTTTCATGATTCTTTCCCTTTCACAGAACTTTTTCTGGGAAATTGCGTCGAAAGGCGTTTTTCGGCTTGCTAAAATCCGCCGGGTGTTATACAATATATGGGTATCAGAGTTTCGCGGGCACAGCGGCCCGCCCCTGACTGCAAACCGTATATAAAGGAAGATGCTCATGTCTACCGCAAAAGAGAAATTTGAACTGACGCAGCAGCGCTACGCTGCCACCTTTGAGCGCCACCTGGATAACGGCGTGAATTTCATCAGCCGCGATGTCTATATTGAGCCGGAGGTCGTCATTGCCCCTGGTGCCACCATCCTGCCCGGCTGCATCCTGCGCGGCAAGACCGTCATTGACGCGGACTGCGTCATCGGCCCCAACACCCTGCTGGAGAATACCGTCGTGGACGCAGGCTCCACCATCAACGCCAGCCAGTGCTATGACAGCCACATCGGCCCCAACAACAAGATCGGGCCCTTCACCCATGTACGCACCGGCACCAAGACTGCCGAAGGCTGCCACCTGGGCGCCTATGTCGAGACGAAGAACGCCGACTTTGCCGAGGGCAACACCGTCAGCCACCTGACCTACATCGGCGACGCCACCGTGGGCAAGTACTGCAACTTCGGCTGCGGCACCGTCACCTGCAACTATGATGGCGAGGGCAAGTTCCACACCACCATCGGCGACTATGCCTTCATCGGCTGCAACACGAACCTTGTCGCGCCGGTCACGGTGGGCGACCACGCCTTCACCGCCGCCGGTTCCACCATCGGCCACGACGTGCCCGCCGGTGCGTTGAGCATTGAGCGCGCCAAGCAGGCCGAGATCGAGGGCTGGGGCGAGAAGAAGCTGGAAAAGTACATCGCCAAAAAGCAGAAGCTGGAAGCGGAAAAGAAAGCGAAATAATATTGCAGGGGGCAGCGTCCTCGACGCCCCGCGGCAAAGCGTATCAACACGACAAAGGACACACTATGTTAGGAATGACCTCCGGGGCAGACTGGCTGATTGCCGGGCTGGGCAACCCCGAACCGAAATACGACGGCACACGCCACAACGCCGGGTTTGAAGCGCTGGATTATCTGGCCGCTCAGTGGGGGTGCAGCATCACAAAAGCCAAGTGGCAGGGCCTGTACGGCACCGCTCAGGTGGGGCAGCACAAGGTCGTGCTGCTCAAACCGCTGACCTATATGAACCTCAGCGGCCAGAGCATTGCCCCCGCCGCAAACTTTTACAAAATCCCCGCCGACCACGTCATCGTCCTGTGTGACGATATCACCCAGGAGCCGGGGCATCTGCGCATCCGGCCCCACGGCTCGGCGGGCGGGCACAATGGGCTGAAAAGCATCATCGCCAGCCTGGACACCGAGAACTTCAACCGTATCCGCATCGGCATCGGGGCCAAGCCAAACCCGCAGTACGATCTGGCCGCCTGGGTGCTGGGCAAGCTGCCCCCCGCGGACCGCAAAGCCATGACCGACCGCTACCCGGACATTGAGGACGCCTGCAAACTACTGATGGACGGCAATTTGCAGTACGCCCAAAACAAGTTCAACCACTAAGGGGACGTTTAACCATGAGTGAATTACGCAAAAAAGCCATGACCCGCCTGGCCATCTGTGCGGTGGCCCTGGTTGCCAGCATCATTTTCAGCGTGCTGCTGCTCACCGGCACTTTTGACGGCAAGACCGACAGCGGTGACGCGGCCCCTGCGACGAGCGACACCACCTCTGCCGCAGCAGGCGTGAATGACCCGACTGCCGACAGCTTCACCGCAGAGGCCACCGGCGACACCGCCGAACCCCCTGCCGAGGAGCAGCCTGCCGAAGAGCAGCCCGCCGAGCCGGAGCCGACCCCCGTGCCCACCTTTGACGGCCTGAGCGTGCAGCCCACCACCTATTACAATGAGGGCGAGCAGCCCAGCTACACCACCCCCGGTGATTCCGGCATGAACCTGCGTGCAGGCCCCGGCACCGACTACGACAAAGTGACCAGCGTGCCCGCCGGGACCGGCGTGACCGCCCTGGGCACCAACGAGGACGGCAGCTGGGTCGTGGTCAACTACGACGGCAAATACGGCTGGCTCAAGACCGAATTTTTGAGCTGATAAGCTATGTTCAACGCACTTTTTACCAAAACCGAAGAATACGCAAAACTGGCGCAGGCGCTCGGGGGACCGGGGGCTTGCGCCTTATTTGGCATTCCCGGGGCAGGGCGGGCGCTGGTCTACGCCGCGCTTTCCCAGGCACTGGACAGGCCGCTCTGCATCGTGACTCCCGGCGAGACCGAGGCCACCCGCTTTGCGGGCGACCTGAACGCGCTGGGCGTGGCGGCGGCGGTGTTCCCCGCCCGCGACTATGTTCTGCGCCCCATTGAGGGTACAGCCCGCGAGTACGAGTACCGCCGCCTGGCCGTGCTGGGTGATCTGGTCGGCGGCCGTCTGCAGGCCGTCTGTGTGCCGGACGAGGGGCTGACCCAGTACACGACGCCCCGGGCCGAGTTCTGCGCCAACACCCGCACGCTGCACCCCGGCGATACCCTGCCCCGCGCCGACCTGACGGCGCTGCTCTACGGCGCAGGCTACACCCGGCGCGACCAGGTGGATGGGCCGGGCCAGTTTTCCATCCGCGGCGACATTGTGGATATCTACGCGCCCGACATGAAACAGCCCGCGCGTCTCGAGTTCTGGGGCGACGAGATCGACACGATGCACAGCTTTGACCTGGCCACCCAGCGCCGGGATGAACCAATCGAAAAAATCTACGTCTCCCCCGCCCGGGAGGTACTGTTCGGTTTGCCCGGCGAGGCCGCCGAGCTGATCCGCGCAGCCATCAAAAAAGCCCGCGGCAAGCGGCGCACCGCCCTGGAAAGCTGCACGGCCAGCGACCTGGCCCAGCTGGACGGCGGCGCGATGCCGGTGAACATGGACAAATATCTGTCGCTGCGCTACCCTGAGCCTGCAACGATTTTAGACTATTTCGACGACCCGCTTCTGATTCTGGAAGAGCCCGCGTCCCTGCGGGAGGCCGAACGTGCCACCGCCTACCGCCGCAGCGAGGAGCTTTCCGCCCTGCTGGAGGACGGCGTGCTGGCCCCCGGGCTGGATAAGCTCTACGCCGAGAGCAGCTGGCTCTGGGCGCAGACGAGCACCCACCGTACGCTCTGTGCCGAGAATTTTGCCCGCAGTATGCCCGATGTGCCCTTGAAAGCCATCGTCAACGCACCCGCCCACACGCTGCCCACCTGGGGCGGCGAGGTCGCAGCACTGCTGGAGGACATCCAGCCGCTTTGCAGCGGCGGCGCGGCAGTCACGATCATGGCTGGCACGCCCCGCGCGGCGGCGGGCCTGGCAGCGGACCTGCGCACCAAGGGGCTGAACGTCACCACCGACGCGGAGGCCGAGCCATCCGCCGGGATGGTGCAGATCCTGCCGGGGCAGCTCTCCGCCGGGTGCAGCCTGCCCTTTGCCAAGTTCGCGCTCTTCACGGCGCGGGCCTTCGGCGTGAGCGGCGCACAGAAAAAGAAAAAGCGCAGCAAAGATGCGCTGAACAGTCTGAGCGAAATCTCGGTGGGCGACCTGGTCGTACACCAGAACCACGGCATTGGCCGATATGCGGGCATCCAGCGGATGGCCGTGCAGGGCGTCACCAAAGATTATCTGCGCATTGAGTACGACAAAAAGGACGTGCTCTATGTGCCTGTTACCCAGCTGGATCTGCTGTCCCGCTACACCGCGCCGGGCGACAGCGACAATGTGAGGTTGAGCCGCCTGGGCGGCAATGACTGGGCCAAGACCCGCAAAAAGGTCAAGGCCGCCACGGAGCTGATGGCGAAAGAGCTGATTGAGTTGTACGCCCGCCGCAAGCAGGCCCACGGCTACGCCTTCCCCTCCGACGACACCTGGCAGGGCGATTTTGAACAGCGCTTCGCCTACGAGGAAACGCCCGACCAGCTGACCTGCGCGGCGGACATCAAGCACGATATGGAGGAGCCGTGGCCGATGGACCGCCTGCTCTGCGGCGATGTCGGCGTCGGCAAAACCGAGGTTGCGCTGCGGGCGGCGTTCAAGTGCGTGATGGGCGGCAAGCAGTGCGCCATCCTTGCCCCCACCACAATTTTGGCGTGGCAGCACTTTAACACGGCGCTGACCCGGATGGAGTCCTTCCCCATCCGCATCGGGCTGTTGTCCCGCTACCGCACGCCGAAGGAGCAAAAAGAGACGCTGCGCGGTTTAAAAGACGGCACGGTGGATATCGTTGTGGGCACGCACCGGCTGCTGTCCAACGATGTAAAGTTCCACGATCTGGGCCTTGTCATCATCGACGAGGAGCAGCGCTTCGGCGTCAAGCATAAAGAGAAGCTCAAAGAAAACTTCATCGGTGTCGATATGCTGACCCTGTCGGCCACGCCGATCCCCCGCACGCTGAACATGGCGCTGTCCGGCATCCGCGATATGTCCACGATTGAACAGCCGCCGTTCGAGCGTCAGCCCATCGAGACTTATGTGCTGGAATACGACGAGGGCATCGTCTCGGAAGCCATTCGCAAGGAGCTGGCCCGCGGCGGGCAGGTCTACTACCTGCACAACCGTGTGGATACCATCGACGAGTGCGCGGCCCGCATCGGCAAGCTGATACCGGGTGCGCGCATCGGCATTGCCCACGGCAAGATGACGGAAGAACAGATTTCGTCGGTGTGGCAGCAATTACTGGACAATGAGATCGATGTTCTTGTCTGCACGACGCTGATCGAGACCGGCGTCGATGTGCGCAACTGCAACACGCTGATCATCGAGAATGCAGACCGGATGGGCCTGTCGCAGCTGTACCAGATACGCGGCCGCGTGGGGCGTTCCTCCCGCAAGGCGTATGCGTATTTCACGTTTACACGCGATAAAGTGCTGACAGAAATTGCCGCCAAGCGGCTTTCGGCCATCCGGGAGTTCACCTCCTTCGGCTCGGGCTTCCGTATCGCCATGCGCGATTTGCAGATACGCGGTGCGGGCAGCCTTTTGGGCCACAGCCAGCACGGCCATATGGAGGCCGTGGGCTACGATCTGTACGTGAAGATGCTGGGCCAGGCCATTGCTACGGCCCGCGGCGAGGCCCCGGCCCCGGACAAGAGCGACTGCCTTGTGGATATCACGGTGGACGCCTTCCTGCCGGAGGACTACATTCCGGACGCCGCCGGGCGCATCGAGGCCTACAAGCGCATTGCGGCCATCGAGACGACCACCGACGCAGAGGATGTGCTGGACGAACTCATCGACCGTTACGGCAGCCCGCCCAAGAGCGTGCAGGGGTTGGTGGATGTATCCCTCATCCGCGTGACGGCGGCCCGCGTGGGCATTGCGGAGATCGTACAGCGCGGCGACCAGCTGATCTTGTATAGTGATATCGTCGGTTCGCGCCAGTTGGAGCAGGTCATGGCGCAGTACCCGCACCGGGTCCTGTACAACGCCCTGGGCCGCCCCTATTTCAGCCTGCGTGTCCAGAAGGGCGAGAATCCGCTGGTACTGCTGCGGGATGTGGTCACGCTGCTGCCGGGGGCATGAGTTTACGGGGGTTTTATTCCTTTTCTTAAAAGAAAAAGAACCGAAAAGAATTTTAAACAAAATAGAAATAGCCACGGTTTACAGGGTCGTTCTGTAAACCGTGGCTTATTTTTTGCGGCAAGCGGGCAAAGCCCCTTTACTCAAACACGTTTTCCTTATCCTCGGCCGTTTGTTCCCTTGGGTTGCCCTCAGCGTCGATGCCTCGCTTATCCAGCGTGTAATGCACAAACTCCTGGGCCAGGCCGTAGAGCGTGGCGAACACCGGCACACCGACGACCATACCGACGATGCCGAACAAATCGCCGCCCACCACAATGGAGAACAAAATCCACAGGGCAGAAATACCGATGGACGAGCCTAAGATCTTCGGGCCGATGAAGTTGCCGTCCAACTGCTGGATGACAAGGATGAGCACACCGAAAATAACCGCCTGGATGGGGTCGACCAGCAGCAGGATAAAGATGCTGGGAATTGCGCCGATGAAGGGGCCGAACACCGGGATGATGTTCGTGATGCCGATAAACACACTGATGAGCAGTGCAAAGTCCAGCCGCAGGATCGTCATTGCCACAAAGGTGATGACGCCGATGATGGCCGAGTCGATGATCTTGCCGACGAAGAACCCGGTAAAGTTCACGTTGGCGTAATGGCAGATGCGCAGCGTATTGTCAGCCGCTTTCTCCGGCAAAAAGGCGTGGGTCAGCGTGCGCAGCTGGTGGAGCAGATGCTCTTTATCCGCCAACATATAGATACTGGCCGCCACCGAAGTAAAGATGCCAACAAAGTTGGACGCCACGCTGCCGATGCTGTCCACGATCTGCGGCATGGCGGCGGTCGCCAGGCTGTACACTTCCTTGACCATGGCCTCAGAATCGTCCAGCATTTTGATAGCCTGCTGCAAGTCGATGCCGTAGCGATCCTGCATCATGACCAGTAGATCCTGCACGCCCTGTATGTAGCTGGGGAAGTTCGTAAACAGCATGACGATACTGTTCACGATCTGCGGGATGACCAGCCATGCCAGCAGCACGATCAACAGGATCGCCACGGCATAGGCCATCAGAATAGCAATGCCGCGTGTCTTGTTTTTTTCCTTGAACAGCTTGTGGTAAAAGAATTTCACCATCGGATCCAGGATGTAGGCAATGACCACGCCGCCCGCAAACGGCGACAGAATCCCGATAAAGAAGCCGATTTTGCTCAGGAAATACCCGAGGTTGTTTAAAATCAGATAAAATGCGATACAGGCCCCGACCACGCAGAACCAATCCAATATCGTCTCCGGCTTTTTGGACCAGATATGTTCGTCTTTCAAGCGCTCCGCCCCTTTTTATACCATATTAGTAGTATTGTAAGCGCTGCGGGCGTACATTGCAAGAGATAACCTGTTAATTTTGTGTGTCCATGGGCGGGAAATCCCGGTCGAGGGCATCTGCGTCCAGGCCGCGGGCTGCCAGCCCGGCCCCCACCGCCTGCTTGAGCAGTGCCGCCACCACGGCCAGCGTGGGCACGCCCAGCGCCATGCCCGGGATGCCAAACCAAGCACCGCCCACCACAATGGCAAGCAGCACACCCAGCCCCGGCAGGCCGGTGGCCCCGCCCAGGATGCGCGGCGCAATGAAGTTGCCGTCCACCTGCTGCACTACCAAAATGATGATGGCAAATTCTGCCGCTTTCCAGGGCGATTCCAGCAGCAGGATGACGATGCCCGGCACCGCGCCGAGGAACGGCCCCAGCACCGGCACAATGTTCGTCACGCCCACCAGCACTGCCAGCAACGGGGCGTACTCCAGCCCAAAAATCGACATGAGGGCGAAGGTTTCCCCGCCCACCAGCAGGGCATCCACAAGCTGCCCGCCCAGGTAGCCGCTGAAGATCCGGTTTGCCAGTGTGCAGACAGCCAGCACACTGCCCGCTGCCCGGGGCGGCAGCGCTGCCCGCAGGCAGGTGTGCGCGGCGTGCAGCAGATTTTCTTTGCCGGAGAGCAGGTAGATACTGACCGCCAGCGCCACAAAGGCATTGGCGGCGGCGCCTGCAGCATCCCCCGCCGCGCGGGCCGCCGCCTGGGCCGCCTGGCGGGAGAGCGACGCGAACCAGCCTTGCAGCTCACTCCCCACGGCCTGCACCAGCTGTTCCGCCGTGGCCATGTCGATGCCGAAGGTCGCCTGCACCCAGAGCAAGAGTTGGCGGATGGTTTTCTCATAGGCGGCCAACCGTCCGGCAAAGGCGGTGATGCTTTGCACCAGCTGGGGCACGACCAACGCCGCCAGCAATGCCAGCACGCCGAAGAACAGCGCGTAGCTGGCCCCCATCGCCCAGCCGCGCCGCCCGCCAAACAGTTTTTGTGCAAAAAAGCGCGTAGGTATGTCGAGCACGTAGGCCAGCACCAGCCCCCAGCCGAAGGGTGCCAGCAGCGCCAGCAGACCGCCCAGCGCCATCAGGGCCGCGGGCAGCCGTGCCACAGCGGCAAACAGCAGCGCCGTCCCCGCCGCCAGCACCAGCCAATCCCCCATCGTGCTCGGCGGGCGGTCAAAATATTTTTTCATTGTGGTTCCTCCTCTTTTATGCTGCACTGGGTTTACCGCACAATTTACGGAAAGTTAGTAGTATTGTAAGCGCTGCGGGCATACATTGCAAGAGCTAACCTGTTAATTATATGTGTCCATGGGTGGGCGGTCAAAATATTTTTTCATTGTGGTTTCTTTCCTTTTATGCTACACTGGTTGTACCGCACAATTTACGGAAAGTCGGTGGTTTTCATGAAAATCCTCGTCAGCGCCTGTCTGCTGGGCGTCGCCTGTAAATATTCCGGCGGCGACAACGTCTGCCCCGCCCTGCTGAATGCCGTGCAGCACAGCGGCCATACCTTTATCCCCATCTGCCCCGAGGTCTACGGCGGCCTGCCCACGCCGCGCCCGCCGGCCGAGCGCACCGGGGACTGCGTGCTGACCGAAACCGGCACTGACGTGACTGCGCAATATCAGCGCGGTGCCGAGGCCGCCTTGCAGCTGGCCCGGCTGACCGAGTGCGAGGCGGCCATCTTAAAAGCCAACAGCCCCAGCTGCGGCTGCGGCACGATCTACGACGGCACATTCCGGCACCGCAAAATTGCCGGGAATGGGGTGACGGCGGAATTGCTGCAAGCGCACGGGCTTTGCGTTTACAACGAGGATAATTTCAGTGAATTATTGCGTTATGTATAGTCTTGCGCAACCATTTACATTTTTATCCCGCAACTAATTCTTGACAGCGCAGCGGCAGAATGTTAAAGTAGTGATAAATACATTTTCCCTGCCGAAAGGAGTACCGCCATGTGGTTTGATACGATCCTCTGGCTTGTCGCCATTGTTGCTTTTATCGCCGTGGAAGCCGCCACCACTGCCCTTGTGTCGGTGTGGTTCGCGGTGGGCGCGGCAGCGGCCATGGCAGCGAGCTTTTTCAACATTGGCTTCGGCTGGCAGGCGCTTGTTTTTGCCGTCGTATCGGCCATTACGCTGGCGCTGATGATTCCCACCCTTGCCAGCCGCCGAGGTGAGCACAAAGCCCCTGTCACCAACGGTTCCCCGCTGACCATCGGCAAACAGGGCGTTGTGCTGGTGGATATTGAGCCGGGCACCCTCGGCCGCGTGCGGGTGGACGGCCTGGATTGGCAGGCCCGCGCCGAAACGCCGCTGCCAAAAGGCGAGCGCTGCAAGGTCGTGGCCGTGGACGGTGCCATTCTCATCGTAGTCCCTGTGACCGTCAACGCGGCCGCAGAGTAAGTTCCAAAAGAAAAAGGAGGAATCCCCATGCTGTTGATTTTTGCCATTCTGCTGATTATTATTCTGGTAGTTTTGGTGCGCTGCATCGTCATTGTTCCCCAGTCCAACGCCTATGTCACCGAGTGGCTCGGCGTCTATAAGGACACCTGGGGCGCGGGTCTGCACATCCGCACGCCGTTTGTTGAGCGCATCTCCCGCAAAGTCTCCCTGAAGGAGGAAGCCGCCGACTTCCCCCCGCAGCCCGTCATCACCCGCGACAACGTTACCATGATGATCGACACCGTCGTTTTCTTCCAGGTGTTTGACGCCAAGATGTACGCCTACGGCGTCAACCGCCCGATCCAGGCCATCGAGAACCTGTCCGCCACGACTCTGCGTGACATCATCGGCTCGATGACGCTGGACGAGACACTGACCAGCCGCGACCTCATCAACACAAAGATCACCGCCAGCCTGGACGAAGCCACCGACCGCTGGGGCATCAAGGTCAACCGCGTTGAGCTGAAAAACATCGAGCCTCCGGTGGAAATCCGCCAGGCTATGGAAAAGCAGATGAAGGCCGACCGCGAGAAGCGCGCCTCGATCCTGCTGGCCGAGGGCGAAAAGCAGGCCGCCATCACCCGCGCCGAGGGCGAAAAGGAGTCCGCCATCCTGCGCGCCGAGGCTGTCAAGCAGCAGCGCATCCGCGAGGCCGAAGGTGAAGCCGAGGCCCTGCTGACCGTGCAGAAAGCCCAGGCCGACGCCATCCGCATGATCAACGAGGCGAACCCCAACCACAACTACCTGGCCCTGCGCAGCATGGAAGCCATGGAGAAGGTTGCCGACGGCAAGGCCACGAAGCTGATCGTGCCCAGCGATATGCAGAACCTGGCCGCCACCGTCTCCGCCATCAAGGAGATTTCCGGCGAAGTGACCAAATAAAATTCAGCATTCTGTTTTCCCTGCCCGCGGTGTTCTGCCGCGGGCAGTTTTTGTTGTGGTGGTCGATGCACGCATCCGCCCTGCACAGTAAAAATCCCACCAAATCTTCTTGCGTTTTCCACAAAATCAGGTTATAATATAAGCAGATTAGTATGCCATTTTGCGCAAACTATACAAAAATAATTGTGAGGTGTATCAGTATGAAGGAACCTATGGTCATTACTATGGCGCGTGAGTACGCATCCGGCGGCAGCGAAATCGCACAGGCCGTCGCAGATAAGCTGGGTATCCCCCTGTACAATAAGGAGCTGATCACCCTTGCCGCCAAAAAAAGCGGCCTGACCGAGGAGGCCATCGCCGCCAGCGAGAACCAGCGCAGCGGCAGCCTGATTTACAGCCTGTACATGATGGGCAACACCATGCCCCTGGCCGACCAGGTCTATATTTTGCAGAGCAACGTCATTAAAGAACTGGCCGCCCAGGGTCCCTGCGTCATTCTGGGCCGCTGCGGCGACTATGTCCTGCGGGAGCGCCCGAATGTGCTGCGCACCTTTGTCTATGCGCCGCTGGATGCCCGCATCGGGTTCGCCAAGAGCCGCCCCGACGCCAAGGATATGCCCGACCGCCTGTGGGAGACCCAGCTGGCCAAGCATGACCGCGCCCGCGCGAGCTACTACAACTACTACACCGAGAACCGCTGGGGCGAGGCCAAAAACTACGACCTGTGCTTGAATGCCACCCTGGGCCGCGAAGCCTGCGCCGACCTGATCGTCGCGGCAGCCAAGGCCATGCAAGCGGCCAACAAGTAAAAACCGGAAGGAGCCACCCGCCATGCTGCGCTATGTCAAAAGCGGAATGATGCTGTTGAGCATCGCCTATATCGTCATCGGTATGATGCTGCTCATCATGCCCCAGACCAGCCTGCTCTGGATCTGCTACGCTTTCGGGGCCGTCGTGCTCATCACCGGCATCGTCTGCCTGATCCAGTACGCCCGCATCCGCGGCACAGGCTTTACTGCGCCGTTCATGCTGGTGGGCGGCGTCATCACGGCGGGGCTGGGCATCTTTACGCTGGCGAAACCGCAGGTGGTGGCGAGCTTTCTCCCCATCGTGTTCGGCATCTTCATCGTTGTGGACGGTTTGAGCCGCATCGGCAGCGCCATCGACCTTGCCAAGCGCAAGGGACAGAAATGGTGGGTGCTGCTGCTGCTCAGCATCGTCTCTGTTGCGCTGGGCATACTGCTGGTGCTGCATCCGTTTGGTGCGGCTGTCAGCGTCGTGATGGTGTGCGGTATTCTGCTGATCGTCGAAGGTGCGATGAACTTAGGTTGCATTCTGTATGCTGCCATGGAGCTGCGCACGCTGGACCGCATGGCGACTGCTGCCGCCAACGCTGCCATGTCCGCCATCGGTGACGCCCTGGACGAAGCCGAAGCCGCCGAGAGCGGTATTCCCATGGACGGCCCCGTCGTCTACAACGCCGAGAGCAAGGATGTGTCGGAGGACGGTGAATAACCGTTCCGTGACACCGTAGGGGCGCATTCTATATGCGCCCGCAGCGCCGTGCCATCAGCAAACGGGCACGGGCGGATATAGAATCCGCCCCTACAAGCTCCGTTTGCCCTTATTCTGTTTCCCGCGCGAACGTTCGCGAGTTATTTTTAAAGGAGAGAATCCCCATCCATGTATGACCTTATCATCGTAGGCGCCGGCCCTGCCGGTATTTTCACCGCGCTGGAGCTGCTGCGCAAAAGCTGCAACCCCCACAAGATCCTGCTCGTCGAAAAGGGCAAACCTGTGGAAAAGCGCCACTGCCCCAAGGATAAAACCGGCGTCTGCGTAAACTGCAAGCCGACCTGTGCCATTACCACCGGCTTTTCCGGCGCGGGCGCATTCTCGGACGGCAAGCTGTCCCTGTCCTACCAGGTCGGCGGCGAGTTGCCCGACCTGATCGGCGAGGATTTTGCCCAGGAACTCATCGACTACACCGACAAAATCTACCTTGAGTTCGGCGCTGACCCCAAGGTTGAGGGCGTCTACGAAGGCCCCGATATCAAGGACATCCGCAAGCGCGCCATCCAGGCGGGCCTGCAGCTGGTTGACTGCCCCATCCGCCATCTGGGCACCGAGAAGGCCCAGCAGCTCTATTTAAACATCCAGAACTATCTGGCCGACGCGGGCGTCGAGATGCTGTTCAACACCGAGTGCGAGAACATCATCCTGGAGGATTCCGTCTGCAAGGGCGTCCGCCTGCGCGAGAAGGACGGCACCCGCGACGTGCTGGCGAAGCAGGTCGTCATTGCCACGGGCCGCCGCGGCGCGGACTGGCTGGAGAAACTCTGCGCCGAGCACAACATCGCCCACAAGCCCGGCACCGTTGACATCGGCGTCCGCGTCGAGTGCCGCAACGAGGTCATGGAGAAGATTAATCAGGTCCTGTACGAGGGCAAGCTGATCGGCTACCCGGCCCCGTGGCACAACAAGGTGCGCACCTTCTGCCAGAACCCCGGCGGCTTTGTCGCGCAGGAGAACTACGACAATGATCTGGCAGTCGTCAACGGCCACAGCTTCAAAGAGAAGAAGAGCAACAACACCAACCTGGCGATCCTCGTCAGTCATAATTTTACCGAGCCGTTCAACCAGCCCATCGCCTACGCGCAGAAGGTCGGCGAGCTGACGAACATGCTGGGCGCAGGCCACATTCTGGTGCAGCGCTACGGTGATATCCTGGACGGCAAGCGCACCTGGGCCAAAGAGCTGGCCCGCACCAACGTCCGCCCGACGTTGAAGGACGCTGTGGCCGGTGATATCACCGCCGCCATGCCCTACCGCGCCATGGTCAACATCATTGAGTTCATCAAGATGATGGACGAGGTCGTTCCCGGTTTTGCCAGCCCCGAAACGCTGCTGTACAGCCCCGAGCTGAAGTTTTACTCCAACAAGGTCAAGATGGACACCGACTTGGAGACGAACATCGCGGGTCTGCACTGCCTGGGCGATTCCTCCGGCTGGACGCGCGGCCTGATGATGGCCTCCGTCATGGGCGTCCTGATGGGCCGCAAGCTGATGGAGAAGCACGGATTTTAACGGATACGATAAGGGGAGAGCGCCCGACGTGGGTGCTCTCCCCTGTTTTTATGTGGGCGGCTATTTGCGGGCGGATATGGAATCCGCCCCTACAAAAAACGATGCAGTTGGGTTGTAGGGGGCGGCGTCCTCGACGCCCCGGCAGCCTGGGGGCAGGCCGCCCTACCACCCTTATAACCGCAATTTTTTTATTTTCTTCCAAAAAATTTTCAAAAACCGCCCTCCGTGTGACAAGTAGGACACAACTGGGGTGTAGAATGACGACAAACCACAAATGAAAGGAGTTATCACCCATGAAAAACCACACCCGCCTGCCCCTGCTTGTCACCGCCGCCGTGTTCGCCCTGACCGCCTGCACCCCGGTGGCGGATTCCACGCCCGCCGCGGAACCCACCACCATGCCGGAAATCACCGCTGAACCGACAAGCAAGCCCGCTGCTGCTGAGACCGGCCCACTCTATACTTACAGCCACCGCTATGCGCAGGATGTTGTCTATGATGTCATGCCCGCCTTTAATGACCAGTTGTACCACATCGGAACGAACGTTTACAAAAACGACCTGAACGCCGGGCAGGTTTCGCTGTTTTACAGTTGCGACGACTGCTGCATCGCCGACCCCTATGTGACGAGCGACGCGGTGTACCTGCTCACCTACAACAGAGACCGCGACAACAAAATCATTGCCCTGTCGCCGGATGGCACCAAAACCCACGAGATTCCCTTTGACCCATACGCCTCGACCGTTGTCTTATACAGCGACCGTTATTTTTATTGCATGGACGGTCATGCCCCCTATGATACCGCAAGCGGGTTCCGCCTTGACTTGCAGACCGGCGAGACAGCGCCCTGGGACTTGCCCGCCGAGACAACTGGCGCACAGGACGCCGCCGGTGATTTTGCCGTGACCGCGCGGCTCATTTCAGACCACCCTGTTCCCTTCACGAGCGACCCGGAAATTTCCGACGCCTTTTTGCAAAACTCTATGCTCGAGTACGACCTGACGGATGCCACAACCGGAAAGCCCGCCACGAAAATTGCAGAGTTTCCGTATAAAGGTGCAGACGACGGCAGCGGCTATGTCTATTACACCTACCTTGGGAAATCCGGAGACGATTTCTACTTCACCGGCGAACACTCCCGGTCGGAGGAGGAGGGCATTAAAATGTCTGTGCTCCGTGTGGGCAGCGACGGCACGCAGGAAGATTTAGGGCTTATGATCCATGTGTCGCTTCGCGAATTGCGCCAGAACGGAGAGATTCAGTGGCTTTTCGCAATGAGCAGCAACCCGGGCACCCTCACAGTATACGACCTGCAAGGCACGCAGATTGCGCAGGTGGACCCGCCCGCCGGGGTGGAGTCCTACTATCCGATTTCCATGCTGGACGATGGACGGATTTTGTTGAACATTGGCTATGATCTCGACCACGACTACATGACCCGGTACGCCACCATCGACGCCGACGCGTTTTTGAACGGCAGCACCGAGTATACCGAGATGGAGTTTGTGGGGTAAAGGGCGCCCCGCCCTACAAGTTACGGTACGGTGGGCGCAGCTGCGGCGGCCAGAGGACTGGCCGCCCTACAACATGCCATTCATAAAATACAGCCCCGCCCCGGCAATGTGGAAAACATTGCCGGGGCGGGGCTGTATAAAATTCAGGACATGAACCGGTCTTTCAGGTTCTTGAAGAAGCTCTTGCGCTTCTCATAGTTTTCGTCCTTCAGGCTGTCCTCAAAGGCCTTCAGGGCCTCGCGCTGGGTGCGGTTCAGCTTTTTGGGAATCTCCACATCCACGATGACATACTGGTCACCGCGGCCGCGGCCGTTCAGATATTGGATGCCCTGGCCGCGCAGGCGGAACTTCGTGCCGCTCTGGGTGCCCTCGGGAATCTTCTGGGCGACCTTGCCGTCCACAGTGGGCACTTCAATTTCAGCGCCCAGGACGGCCTGGGAGTAGGTAATGGGCACGCGGACGTAAACGTCGTAGCCGTCGCGCTCAAACACGGCATCGGGCTTGACCGTCACATGGACGATCACGTCACCGGCGGGGCCGCCGTTGGTGCCTGCGTCGCCCTGGCCGCGCAGTGCGATGTTCTGGTCGTCGTCGATACCGGCGGGAATCTTGACTTCCAGCGTCTTGCGGGCGCTGGTCTTACCGGTGCCGCGGCAGGTCTTGCAGGGGTTCTTGATGATGGTGCCGCGGCCGCCGCAGTGCGGGCAGGGCTGCTGGCTCTGCATCACGCCAAAGGGCGTGCGCTGCTGGGTCACGACATAGCCGCGGCCGCCGCATTCGGTGCAGGTCTCGGGGCTGGTGCCGGGGGCACAGCCGTTGCCGTTGCAGTCCGGGCAGGTCTGCTGGCGGTTCAGCGTCACCTTTTTGGCGCAGCCGTGGGCCGCTTCCTCAAAGGTCAGGATGACGTTGGCCTGGATATCGTGGCCCTTGCGCGGGGCGTTGGGGTTGGCGCGGCTGGAACCGCCGAAACCGCCAAAGCCACCGCCGCCGAACAAATCGCCGAAGATATCGCCCAGGTCAACACCGCCGCCGAAACCGCCGCCAAAGCCGCCACCGAAGCCGCCGCCGGGCTGGCCGGCCCCATAGTTGGGATCGACCCCAGCGAAACCGAACTGGTCATAGCGCTTGCGCTTGTCCGGGTCGGAAAGAACATCGTTGGCCTCGTTGACCTCCTTGAACTTTTCCTCGGCGTCCTTATCGCCGGGGTTCAAGTCGGGGTGGTACTTTTTGGCCAGCTTGCGGTAGGCGCTTTTGATCTCGGCATCGGTGGCGTTTTTGCCGATCCCCAGCACCTCGTAGTAATCACGTTTTTCTGCCATAGAATCTATCCCCTCTATTTATGGGTTGTGAAAAGGCTTCCCGCTGAGGGGAAGCTGTCCGCGCAGCGGACTGATAAGGTGGGAACTGCCGGCGATTGCCCATAAACAGGCTGCCACGGCAGCGCCGCCCCTCATCCGGCCTGCGGCCACCTTCCCCCGAGGGGGGAAGGCTCTATTTTAACTTTCTCTATAACCCCCAAGGGCCGCCGCCGGGGTAGCCCAGCGGCGGCCTTATTATGGGTTAGTTACGCATCAAACCTCGTGGAAGTCGGCGTCAACGGCACCGTCATCCTTGGGCTGGCTGCCGGCGTCGGGGCCGGGCTGGGCACCGGGCTGCTGGCCCTGTGCCTGGGCGGCCTGCTGGTAGACCTTCTCGCTGATGGCGTAGAAAGCCTTCTGCAGGTCATCCTGCTTTGCCTTGATGTCATCGATGCTGCCGGACTTCAGGGCCTCCTTCAGGGCGGAGAGCTTCGTCTCGACTTCGCTCTTCTCCTCAGCGGAGACCTTGTCGCCAAACTCGCCCAGGGCCTTCTCGGTCTGGAACACCATCTGGTCGGCGTTGTTGCGCACATCGACTTCCTCGCGGCGCTTCTTATCCTCAGCGGCATACTGCTCGGCGTCCTTGACAGCCTTGTCGATGTCGTCCTTGCTCATGTTGGTGGAAGCAGTGATCGTGATGCTCTGCTCCTTGCCGGTACCAAGGTCCTTCGCGCTGACGTGGACGATGCCGTTCGCGTCGATATCAAAGGTAACTTCGATCTGCGGCACACCACGGGGAGCCGGAGCGATGCCATCCAGATGGAAGGTTCCCAGGCTCTTGTTGTCGCGGGCAAACTCACGCTCGCCCTGCAGGACGTTGACCTCAACGCTGGGCTGGTTGTCCGCAGCGGTGGAGAAGATCTGGCTCTTCTTGGTGGGGATGGTGGTGTTGCGGTCGATGATCTTGGTGCAGACGCCGCCCAGGGTCTCAATGCCCAGGCTCAGCGGGGTAACATCCAGCAGCAGCAGGCCCTTGACGTCGCCCTGCAGAACGCCGCCCTGGATGGAAGCGCCGACAGCAACGCACTCATCAGGGTTGATGCCCTTGAACGGCTCGCAGCCCAGTTCCTTCTTGACAGCGTCATAGACGGCAGGGATACGGGTGGAGCCGCCGACCATCAGCACCTTGGCGAGGTCGGAGGCCTTCAGGCCGGCGTCGGCCAGAGCCTTGCGGACGGGGGTCATGGTGCGCTCGACCAGGTCAGCGGTCAGTTCGTTGAACTTGGCGCGGGTCAGGGTCATATCCAGATGCTTGGGGCCGTTGGCGTCAGCCGTGATGAACGGCAGGTTGATGTTGGTGGTGGTGGCGCTGGACAGCTCGATCTTGGCCTTCTCAGCGGCCTCCTTCAGGCGCTGGGCAGCCATCTTATCCTTGCGCAGGTCGATGTTGTTCTCGCGCTGGAAGTCCTCGGCCATCCAGTTGATGATGCGCTCATCGAAGTCATCGCCGCCCAGGTGGGTATCACCGTTGGTGGCCAGAACCTCGGTAACGCCGTCGCCCATCTCGATGATGGAGACATCGAAGGTACCGCCGCCCAGGTCGTAGACCATGATCTTCTGGTCGGCTTCCTTATCGATGCCGTAGGCCAGAGAAGCAGCGGTCGGCTCGTTGATGATACGCTTGACGTTCAGGCCGGCAATGGTGCCTGCGTTCTTGGTGGCCTGACGCTGGCTGTCGTTGAAGTAGGCGGGGACGGTGATGACGGCCTCGGTGACAGGCTCGCCCAGGTAAGCTTCGGCGTCAGCCTTCAGCTTGCTCAGGATCATAGCGCTGATCTCTTCGGGGGTGTAGTCCTTGCCGCCGGCGTGGACCTTCTCGGCGGTGCCCATCTTACGCTTGATGGAGGAGATGGTATTCTCGGGGTTGGTGATGGCCTGACGCTTTGCGACCTGGCCGACCAGACGCTCGCCGGTCTTGGTGAAACCGACGACAGACGGGGTGGTGCGGGCGCCCTCGGCGTTCGCGATGACGACAGGCTCGCCGCCTTCCATAACAGCGACGCAGCTATTGGTAGTACCAAGGTCAATACCGATGATTTTGCTCATAATAAAAACTCCCTTCAAATTTGCTTTGAACAGTAGTGAATGTCAATTTATATGGAAACGAATCTTTTGATTCGGTTCGCCTTATTCTGCGACAACGACCATCGCGTGGCGGATGATCTTGTCACCGATCTTGTAGCCCTTCTGGAAAACCTGCGTGACGCTGCCGCTCTCCTGGCCCTCGGCGGCGGGGGCCTGCGAAACGGCGTTCATGAAGTTGGGGTCAAACGGCTGATTCAGCGCTTCGATTTCGGTGATGTTCAGCGTTTCCAGGGCCTTGGCGGCCTTGTCCAGCGTCATCATGACGCCCTTCTTGTAGTTCTCGTCGGTGCAGGCGGCGTTGGCAGCCATATCCAGCGTGTCCAGGATGCCCAAAATCTGGGTCACAGCGTGGGACACACCGTCGTTGAACTTCTGGTCGGCCTCGCGCTGGCTGCGCTTGCGGTAGTTATCATACTCGGCGGCGGTGCGCAGCAGCTGGTTTTTCAGCTCCTCGTTCTTTTTCTCCGCCTCGTCCAGCTTAGCCTGCAAGGCCGCTGTCTCGTGGTGGTGCTTACCCTCGTGCTTTGCCTCGGGCTTGTCGGCCTTGGGGGCCTCCTGCTCAGGGGCCTTGGCCTCGGTCTCAGGCACCTTGGTCTCTGCGGCGGGCGTCTGCTTGGTTTCTTTTTCGTGGCTCATTGCGGGTTTCCTTCTTTCCAATTATTGGCCCTGCCCGGCCATACTCTGCCCCAGCTTTGCGGCAAAGTAGTCGAGGATCGGCAGCAGCCGCTCATATTCCATGCGGGTGGAGCCGATGAGCGCCACCGAGCCTGTCAGCCCGCCGCCTGCCAGATACCGCTTGCTGACGATGCAGCAGCCCGGCATGGCCGGGTCCAGGTCGCAGCCCAGGGTGGCCGTAACGCGGCTTCCCTCGGGGCGGATCAGCTCGGTAGCGGCCTCGTTGTCGGAGAAAATCTCCAGCAGCGTGCCAAGGTTCTGGCGGACATCCGGCATCTTTGCCAGGTATTGTGCGCCTTCCAGGCAGGCCTGCGGGCCGGTGGTGACAAGCGCCTGCGCGGCCATGATCACGGGGCTGAGCCGCTCACCTGCGGCCAGCACCAGGCTGGCCATCAGCATGGGGCTGAGGTCCTGCGGGGCTACAAACGTAAGCCCCCGGTTGAGCAGCTGCGCGATGTTGGCGGCGTCGTCCCGGGACAGGCCGGTATCGACGCGGGCCACGCGGGTACGAACCCCGCCTGCGCTGGTGACTGCCAGCACCGCCGCGCTGTACCGCCCGACCTGCACAACCTCAAAGTGGGCGATGCAGAGATCCGGGGCCTGGGGCGTGGTGGCGGCAGCGGCGCAGCCAGTCAAATCAGCCAAACTGCGGGCTGCAGCGGGCACGAGCTTTTCCGGCTCGGCATCCATGGCGGCGAACAGGTCATCGATGTGGCGGCGGTCGGCATCCGGCAGGGCGCTGGCCTTCGGCGCATCGATCAGGTGGTCGAGGTAGTAGCGATAGCCTTGGGCACTGGGCACACGGCCCGCACTGGTGTGGGGCTGTTCCAGCAGGCCCAGCTTAGTCAGCGCCGCCATCTCGTTGCGCAGCGTTGCACTGGACAGTGCCATGTCAAAGTAGTTTGCCAGCAGGCCCGAACCGACCGGTTCGCCGCCGTTGGCATACAGGGCAACAATGGCTTCCAGTATACGCTGCTTGCGCGCGTCCATGGCCATGCTGCTCATCTCCTTTGGTTTGCTTTCGGTTTTGTTTAGCACTCTATATCTCTGAGTGCTAAGTTAATTATATTCCCGTTTTGCAAACTGTCAAGGGGTTTTTCCGATTTTTTTGTAAGTTTAACAGTTTCGTCACAATCACGGCAGAGTTCTTACCTATTATATATGTAGGGGCCGGTTATGCCCGGCCTGCACTTGTACGGAAAACGGTCGCTTGCGGGAAAGCTGAGGGCCGGGCATGCCCGGCCCCTACACGGCGGTGTGCATTCAGACACCCCGTCACTCCCCCATCCATCGCGCTAAAAACTCGGCGGCGGTGGCGGCGGCGCGGATGGTCTCGGGGTCGGGTACGGCATCCCGGCGCATACCCGGCAGCAGCACGCCGCCCTCAATATCGCCATGCACCAAAACCGGCGCGGCGCACAGCAGCCAACGGCTGCCCAACGCGACCCGGTGCAGCGGCTCTTCCGGTGCGGTGTACAGCTTGCGGCGGGCCAGCAGGGCGTCCAACTCAGGCGGCAGCGGCTCGCCCAGCAGCTCACTTCTGCCCGCCCCGGCGGCGGCCACGATCTTTTCCCGGTCACAGACAGCCACACCACAGCCCAGCCGCCGGGCCAGCACATCGGCGTAGGCGGCGGCCGGCTCGCCCAGCTCTGCCAGCGGCGAATACTTTTTAAAGACAACTTCCCCTTTGCCATCGGTAAAAATTTCCAGTGCGTCGCCCGAGTGGATGCGCTGGGTACGGCGTATCTCCTTCGGGATGACCACCCGGCCCAATTCATCGATGCGCCGCACAATTCCTGTCGCTCTCATACAGAATCCTCCCTGGTTTTTTATGGTAGTATCTGCGGTTTCATACAAAATATGTAAGGAGTTCCCTATGGATTTACTGCAAACCACCCTTTGCTATCTCGAAAAAGACGGCGCGTACCTGATGCTGCACCGCGTCAAAAAGAAAAACGACGTCAACCACGACAAGTGGGTCGGCGTCGGCGGCAAGTTTGAGCCGGGCGAGGATGCGCTGACTTGCGCCCTGCGCGAGGTGCGCGAAGAGACCGGCCTGACGATGCACACGCCTGTCTATCGCGGCATCGTGGATTTTTACTGTGACCCCTGGCCCGCCGAGCGGATGCACCTGTACACCTGCACGGATTTTTCCGGCGTGATGACAGACTGCGACGAGGGATGTTTAGAGTGGGTGGACAAGAATTCTGTGCAGGATTTGCCGATTTGGCAGGGGGATAAAATTTTCTTTAAGCTGCTGGCTGAGGATGCACCGTTTTTCCATCTGGAATTGACGTATGAGGGGGACGTGCTGGTGAAAGCGGTGCTGGATGGGGAGGCGTTGCTATAACCACCGCGCGGCGGAATCCCCCAGTCACCTTCGGTGACAGCCCCCTTTAACGAGGGGGCCTTTAAAGCCTCCCTTGTCAAAGGGAGGTGGCCGAGCGAAGCGAGGTCGGAGGGATTCCCGCCGTGCGGTGGATGTTACTGCCAAAAAAGAGCGTGTGCCATTTCTTGCACACGCTCTTTTTCTGTACTATCAATACGTCGTAATCGTCGTCCCAACGAAATAATGCGTCAAAATATCCTGATAGCTCCAGCCGTTGCGGGCGTAACCGATGGCACCCCATTGGCTCATGCCGCAGCCGTGGCCGTAACCGTACACATCAAAGATAAAGCAATCCAGATCGGCGTCATAGCTGACCGTGAAGCACTGGCTGCGCAGGCTGCGGCCATCCACACTCTGGCGGGCCAGCAGGTTTTCCCGGAACCAGCGGCCGCTGACCGTCTCGCTGTTGCCATCGGGGCCGACCTGAATCTTGGCGACCCAGCCGTACTGGTTGGCGCTCTTGATGGTGAACCAGCTGTTGGGGTCCACGCCTGCCAGGTCGATGCCCAGCTCGTCGCGGATGCGGTTTTCCAGCGTCTCGCGGGAGAAGCGGGCCGTGCCGCTGGAATTGCCGTTGGTGTTCCAGTTGCTGGAAACCTGCTGATCGTAGGGGCTGTCCACGGCCTGCAGCCAGGCGCGTTCACCGCCCCAGACCTCGGCAGACGAGGCTGTACCCGTGCTGGCAGAGGCGAAATACGGCGTGAAGCAAACCTGCCCATTGTAAGTCACCAGCACATGGGCAACCTCCTGGGCAGCGGCCAGCGCAGCCGCGCCCGGCTCTGCACCCAGCACCGACGGATAGCCCGACTGGCTTAAAATCCAGCAGTGGGTCGCCACACACTGGGCTTTGTAGGCTTCGGCGGGGGCGTTGGGGCCAAGTTCGTTCTGGGCCACCATCGCCAGGCAGCGCACCAGGTCCATCGTCTGGGCCGTGCCGTTCATCGTCACGTTGATGGTCTCGCCCTCAGTGCCGGTGCTGTTGTCGGGCTGCGGGGCCTGGGTCGGCGCTTCCGTCGGGGTCGGTTCGCTGTTGGCGTCCGACGCCGGGGCCTCGGTAGGTTCGGGCGTCGGGGCGTCGGTAGGGGCCGGCGTGGCCGTCACCTTGATCTGGTCCACTGTGACCGTCTGCTCGGGCAGCGTGCCCTCGGCACCCTTGTTCAGGTCCGTCTCCACAGCGTTCGTCGAGCCTGCCACATCGGTCAGGCCCTTGAGCATCTTGTCGGTGCTGGCCAGCAGGCTGTCGGTGATGTTCTGCAATTCGTCGGCGCGCTGGGCCAGATCGGCGGCGGCGATGGTGTCGTCCCGGGCCGTGCCGCTGCTCTTGCGGGCGGCCTGGGTGGCGGCGCTCTGCTGGGCATAGCGCTCCACGCTGGTCCGCATCAGGGCGCTGACCGTGGGCATCGGCTGGCCCTTGCTCTGGTACTGGGCCGCCGTCAGCAGCGGCTCCTCTGTGGCGGTAAAGGCAGCGGTGTTCAGCACCTCGGCCTCGCCGTCCTCGACCAGGCGGCCCGTGATGCAGAGCAGCGCACCGTTCTCGCCGCTCTGGGTCGTCACGGTCAAGAAGTGGGACTCGTCACCCACCTCCACCCCGGTGTCAAACAGGCTGCGGGCCTGGATGCCCGCCACAAAGGTCAGGTAGTCGTAATAGTTGGACAGGTCGGTGCTGCCATACAGGTCAAACGCACCTTCGCCCTGCTCGGCGGGATCGCAGTAGTAGACCGCCAGCGCTTTGAAGCGGTAGGTGCGGTCTGCCGTATACAGCGTGAAGCCGCCGTTCTGTTTCAGTGTGTCCTGGTCGGCCAGCGCCTTGTAGTCGTCACCGGTGCATTCCAACACGGTGTTGCCGGGGGTGGCGGCGTCCAGGGCGCTGGGGGTTGCAAAACGGACGATGGACCCCGGCTCTGCGCCGGATTCCGGCGTTTCGGGCGTGGGCGTGTCGGCAGAGTAGACCAACGCGCCATCAAAGCCGGGCCAGCCCAGGTAGGCCACCACGCCTGCGCGGCGGTCCAGCGCCTTGTCAAGATAGCTCTCGGCGGTGGAATCGTACAGCGCCGTGCCGTAGCTCTTGGCGGCAGGGCTGGCACCCAGATCATTGCGGAAGAACACCCACAGTGCCCCGGCACCGGCCAGCACAGCCAGCAGCAGCACGACCAGGATCAGCGTGACCGTGCGTCTGCGGCGGCGCTCGCTCTTTTCAATAATTTCCAAACTGCGGTTTTTGATGCTGGGCGGTGCGGGCTGCTTCGGGGGCAGGTCGGCGTCCGAATCTGCGTTCTTTTTGCGCTTTTTGCGGGGCTTTGCTTTTTCCCGGGCAGCCTCCTCAATGGCGCTGGCGTCAAACAGCTGGGTCGCCGCGCGGGTAAAGTCCTCAACGCTGGCGCTCTTGCCTGCGGCCTCGGCGGCGTCATCGGCGGCCTGGGCAGCGGCAATGGCGGCGGGGTCAAGGTCAGCGGAGAAATCGGGGATATCATCGTCCAGCACCGAGCGCGGCGCAGCCTGCGGCTCGGTCTCCGGCGGATTTTCCGAAAAGTCCGGCAGGTCTACCGGCATCAGCGGCACGCTGGGGGCCGGGTCAGCGGTCACAGGCCGGGCGCGGCGGATGCGGGCATGGCGGGCATTTTCGGGGCCAGCCGTCTGGACTGCCAGCGGGTCAGGCATCGCCGGGGCCGGGGCGTCGTCGCTCTCGAATTGGATGACACCGGTCGGCTCATGGTCAGGCACAGCCGGGGCCGCGGGCGGCGGGGTGGGCGCGGCTTCGTGGCGGCGCAGCGTGCGGTGCTGCGGGGCGGAGTCCGTCTCCGGCGCGGCTGCTTCCACTTCCTGCGCAGGGGCGGCAAATTTCGGCGGGGCCACTGGGCGGTCAAAGTCCAGCATCGGCTCAAAATCCGCCGTATGGTCGGCGTCGCGGGTGGGCGGCGTGCGGCGGCGCAGCGAGAATCGGACCGTATTGCCGCGGCTCTTGGCGGCCTCCGACACGATAAGCAGCGGCCGGTCGTGCCCGGGGCGGAAGGTGATGCAGGAGTCGGTCAGCTGCAAGCCGAACAGGCGGCGACGCAGCAGATCCAAAATCTGGTTGGCGATGAACGTGTCGTTCATATCGGGCGGCAGGGCGCAGGCCACCGCGCCGCGGCGGTCGCACACCAGCACAAAGGGGCACTGGCCCACGCTGGCGGGCATATAGGCAGCCGCGTAGTCCGCGCCGGTCACCTGCATGGCGGCCAGGGCGCGGCCTGCGGCGGCCTGCACCACATCGCCGGGGAACCGCTTCAACAGCTGTTCCGGCACGGCGATGCGGCGGGCTGTCTGCGGGTCGGCATAGCTCTCGGTGCCAAAGTCGAACACGGCCTCGCTGTGGGCCAGCGGCTGCAAAAGCGCACCCAGCAGGCGGCCTGTCGTCTCGTCCACAGCCACCAGCAGCTTGCGCTTGTCCAGCAAGGCATCCAGCGTGGCCTGGGCCAAGCTCGTTTCGCCCTCGGCAAAGACATCGTCGCCGAACTTGGCCCGCAGCCGCGCGGCCCACTTGTCACAGTATTGCTCCGCCATGGCGCGGTTGGGGGCGCTGACCTGCACGCAGATGGCAAATTCGCCGTCGCGCTCCAACAGGCGCAGGCCGGGGCAGCCATCGTCGCGGATCTGCCGCAGTACGCTGGACACCTCCGCGCCCGTAGGCCCGAAAACACGCAGAATTTTCAGTTGAGTGTTGACCATGGTGGAACCTTTCTTGTGTTGAATTGCCTTTTCCTTTGGGGCTGCGCCCGCAGGCGCGTGTCGGAGCGCAACCGCCGTAGGCGGCTCTTAGCGCGTAGACTGAAGGTGTCTGCGGCCCCGACCGCAGACGGATGAGGGGCAGCCTTGCCGTTATATCCCGCAAACGGGCGGCGACAGAAACCCGCACCTCATCCGCCGCTGCGGCGGCACCTTCCCCTCAAGGGGAAGGCTTGGGGTTTTAGATATCCAGTTCGTCATCCGCCGTCTCCGGCGTAAACCGCACGCTCTCCGGCACATCCAGGCCCAGCGCCATGCGGCGCAGCATATCCAGGGCGTAGAGCGCGGCGCGGGTGCGGATGATGGCGCGGTCCTGGTAGCCGCCCAGCGTCAGGCGCATCAAATACCCGGTGTTCGTGCGGGTGTCGGCACCAGCCAGGTAGACCGTGCCCACCGGCTTGCCGGGCAGCGCACCGCCCGGCCCGGCCAGGCCGGTGATGCCCACAGCCAGCTCCGCGCCGGATTTCCGCGCAGCACCAAAGGCCATGGCAGCGGCCACAGGCCCGGAGACAACGTTGTACTTTTCAATCACGGCGGCGTCCACACCCAGCAGCTTTTGCTTGGCGGCCTCGGCGTAGGTGACAAAGCCGAAGCCGAACACCTCGCTGCTGCCGGGCACGTTGGTCAGCCGCTCGGCGATCATGCCGCCGGTACAGCTCTCCGCCGTGGCAGCGTGGAGGTGATGCTCGCGCAAAGCGCGTACCACCGTGTATTCCAGTGCAGGCACGTCAACGTCATAGGCCGCTGCGCCCAGAATTTCTTTAAACTCCGCAATGCGGGCATTGCAGGCGGCCTCGGCGGCCTGCTCGGTGGCCTCGCGGGCGGTCACTCGAATCTCACACTCGCCAGTCTTGCAGTAGATGGCGGCGGTGGGGTTGGCTGCCTCAAACAGCGGTGCGACCTTGCTGGCGATGGCGCTCTCGCCGCCCAGCACCCGCAGCGTGCGGCTGTGGATCGTGCAGTTCTGGCGGTGCAGCAAAATCGGGCGCACCTGCTCAGCCCACATGGCCTTCATCTCACGGGGCACGCCGGGCATCAGCGCGGCGCAGTGGCCGTTCTCATCCTCGAACCAAGCACCGGGGGCGGTGCCGTGGTCGTTGATGAGCTTGTGGCCCCTGGTCGGGCACATGGCCTGCTTGCGGTTGTTCTCCGTCGGGCGGCGATTCGTGCGGGCGAAAAAGTCAAGTATCTTTTGCCACTCTGTCTCGTCAAATGCCAACGTATCGCCGAAGGCCTCGGCCACCGTCTCCTTGGTCAGGTCGTCCTCGGTGGGGCCAAGCCCGCCGGAAAAAATCAACAGGTTGCTGCGGCTTTTTGCCTGCAAAACCAGCTCTTTCAGCCGGGCGGGATTGTCGCCGATGACGTGCTGGTGCAGTACGCTGATGCCCAGCTCAGCCAGTTCGCGGCTTAAAAACTGGGCATTGGTGTTCAGGATATCCCCCAGCAAAAGCTCCGTACCCACGCAGATAATTTCAGCTGTCACAGCAGTTCGTCATCTCCCATGCGGATGTAGATCTTTTCAACATTCTCGGCGGCCTCGGCTTCCAGCGCGGCCAGACCGGGCATAGCGGCCTCGGCGGCCAGAATTTCGTCCAGTGTCGGGTTCGTCTTGGGGTGCGGCGGGGTAAAGATCGTGCAGCAGTCCTCATACGGCTCGATGGACGTCTCAAACGTGCCGATCTTACGCGAAATATTGATGATCTCGATTTTATCCATGCCGATGCAGGGGCGCAGCACAGGCAGATCCTGGGCCTGGTCGGTGCAGGCCAGCGCGGCCATGGTCTGGCTGGCGACCTGGGCCAGGCTCTCGCCGGTGATGAGGGCCTGCAATTCCAGCTTTTTCGCCACCTGGTTGGCAATGCGCAGCATGCTGCGGCGCATCAAAACCGTGAACAGCACGTCGGGCGCGTGGTCGCGGATGTACTCCTGAGGCTTGGTGTAGGGCACGACAAACAGCGTGCAGTTGCCGGTGTACTCGACGATTTCCCGCGCCAGATCGCGCACTTTCAGCTTGGCGCGCAGGCTGGTGTACGGCGGGCTGGCAAAGTGGATGTGGTGCAGCGCCAGGCCGCGGCGGGCCATGCACCAGGCAGCGACGGGGCTGTCAATGCCGCCGGACAGCAGGTTCAGTGCGCGGCCGCTGGTGCCCACCGGCAGACCGCCCGCAGCCTCGACCTTGGGGCCGTGGACGTAGGCGGCGTGGTCACGAATCTCGACCATGATTTCCAGCTGGGGGTTGTGCACATCCACGCGCAGGTGGTGGTGCTTGTCCAGCAGGTAGGCACCCAACTCGCGGCAGATTTCGGGGCTTTTCATCGGGTAGGCCTTGTCGGCGCGCTTGGCCTCGACCTTGAAGGTGCGCAGGCCGCGCAGCGTCTCGCCCAGGTAGGCCTCGGCGGTCTCGCAGATGGCATCAAAATCCTTGGGGCACTCGACAGCGCGGCTGAGTTTGACGATGCCGAACACATGGGACACGCGGCGGAATGCCTCATCCATATCAAGGCCGTCCTCTTTTGGCTCGATAAAAACGGTGCTCTGGGCCTGGTAGACCTTGAACTTGCCCAGTGGCTCCAGCCGCCAGCGGATGATTTTTGCCAGCCGCGCTTCAAACTTGCCGCGGTTCAGGCCCTTCAGCGTCATTTCGCCCTGATAGGCGAGGATGATTTCTTTCATTCTGTAGTTCCTTTCAAAATATGCGACTGCACGGTAGGGGTCGGGTATGCCCGACCCTCGGCTCTACGGCAGACGCACTGTAACGGGAAGGCGGAGGGCGAGGCATGCCTCGCCCCTACTGTCTGCGGCGGGGTGAGGGCACCCCGCCCTACGATTTGCCCGAAAAGGGGTTCGTAGGGCGGCCTGCCCTCAGGCCGCCGCCAGCAGCCGTTCAAATATGCTGCAATTCCTTCAACCCATCTCTTACCCCATCCAGCAGTGCGTCCACGTCCTCGGCGGTGTTGTCGGCGCAGAAGCTCACGCGCAGGGCAGTACGCACGGTCAAATCGGCGCAGCCCATGGCCTGCAGGGTGTGGCTCGGCTCGCCCTTATCGCAGGCGGATCCGCCCGAGACATACACCGCGCGGGTGTTCAGATAGTTGATAAAAGTTTGACTGTTGATGCAGTTGGTGGAGAAGTTCACGATCTCCCCCACCGCGTCCTCGGGCGAGTTCAGCGTGATGCCGTCCAGCGCGGCCAGGCCCGCGCGCAGCTGTTGGTTCAGCGCAGCAATGTGGGCGGCGCGGGTGCGCAGCTTTTGCTGACCCTGGGCCGCCGCCACGCCCAAGCCCACGATGTAGGGCGTGTTCTCGGTGCCGGGGCGCAGGCCGCGCTCCTGGTGGCCGCCGATGTAGGGCGGCTTGAGGTTCTGGCGCTGGCTGTCCCGCACAAACAGCGCCCCCACGCCCTTGGGCGCGTGTACCTTGTGGCCGGAGACAGACAAACTATCGACCTCACGCCATTTTTGCAGGTCAATGGGCATACGCAGCCACGCCTGCACGGCGTCCACATGGAAGTGGGTGCGGCTGTTGCGGGTCTTGATGCCCTTGCCCAAAGCGGCGATATCCTGCACCGCGCCGGTCTCATTGTTGACGGCCATGCAGGCGGCAAGGACGGTGCTTTTGTCGATCTCGGCCAAAAATTTTTGTGTGTCGATGCGGCCATCCGGGCCGGGCAGAACCTCAACAACGGTGAAGCCCTCGTCCTTCAGGGCGCGGATGGGGCGCTGCACGCTGGGGTGCTCGAACCCGGTCACGACGATTTTGTTGCCCCAGTGCTTGCGCGGGCGGGCCGCGCCGTAGACGGCCATGTTGTTGCCCTCGCTGCCGCAGGCGGTGAAGTAGATTTCGTCGCTGCGGCAGTGCAGGGTCTTGGCCACCCGGGCGCGGGCGGTCATAATGGCGTCCTGCGCGGCCACGGCGGGGTCATACAGGCTGCTGGGGTTGGCCCAGTGTTCCACCATGGCCGTGGTGATAGCCTGCGCCACCGCCGGATCCACCCGGGAGGTAGCAGCGTTGTCCAGATAATGCAGCTGGGGGTCGGAAAGCATAACACTCATTCCTCACATTTTACACAAAGTTATACAGGTTAAATTATACACGTTCGCCCCCGAAAAAACAATATTTTCGGGGAAAAAAGTGAGATAACAAAAAAGCCTCCCCTCTTGAGGGGAGGTGGACGCCGAAGACGGCCGGAGGGATTCCGATGGGCTTTGCCTTGCACGCCGCTACACCCGCAGCCGGGGCAGGAATCCTTCCGCTTCGTGGGAAGGCCAGGGCTTTTACTCTCCAAAGTCCTCGGCGGCTTTTTTCATCATCTGGCGGATGGGCAGGTTATAGGGGCAGCGGGGTTCGCACGCGCCGCACCGGATGCAGGCCCCGGCCTTGGTTTGCAGGGTGGCGTAGCGCTCGCGGCCCCACTGCTGCAAGCCATAGCGGTTCAGATACCCCTGGAACAAAAACACGCTGGGGATGGAAATACCCACCGTGCAGGGGGCGCAGTAGTTGCAGCGGCGGCAGAACTGCGTGCCCAGCGCGTCGCGCACGGCCTGGCAGGCTGCTTCTTCCTCGGGGGTCAGCGGGTCGATGTTCGCCGCGCCCGCCACGTTGGCGTTCAGCTCGTCCACCGTCGCCATACCGGGGATCGCCACCGTCACCGCCGGGTTGGACAGCACGTACCGCAGCGCCAGGCGGCCATCCTCGATGGCCCCGCCCGCGAGGGGTTTCATATCGATAAAGCCCTTGCCCGCCGCCGCACAGCGGTCAATCAGCTCCTTGCCCTGCTGCTCGACGATGTTATAGGGGAACATGATCGTCTCGATTTCCGGGATGTCCAGCGCGGCCTCAAACACGGCGGCCAGGTGCGCCGTGATGCCGATGTGCCCCACTACGCCCTTGGCCTTGGCTTCCAGCAGGGCTTCCATTGCGCCGCCGGGGGCCAGAATGGTTTGCAGGCCCTCCATGCTGGGGTTGTGGAACTGGAACAGTTCGATGTGGTCGGTGCGCAGGTTTTTCAGGCTGGTGGCGATCTCGGCCTCCATGTCGGCCTTGGTCAGGGCGCGGCATTTGGTGGCCAGGATGAAGTCATCCCGCAGGCCCGCTTCTTCCAGCGATTGGCCGATCCATTCCTCGCTGACCGTGTAGGCGCGGGCAGTGTCGATGTAGTTGACGCCCGCCTTATGGGCAGCGATGAGCAGTTCCCGCGTGCCGGGCTGGTCGATGCGCTGGATCGGGATGCCGCCAAACCCCAGGCGGGAAATTTTCAAGCCGGTTTGACCAAAGTTGACGTATTGCATAGTTTGCTCCTTTTGCTCTGTTGCGGGGCGTTGAGGACGCCGCCCCCTACAAATTCTCCGTTACCCACATTATAGCAAATCTTCCGCAAAAATCCAGACCTAAAGCCTTCCCCGGAGGGGGAAGGTGGCCCCACAGGGCCGGATGAGGGGCGCGTTTGGCCACTATTGCCCGGTCAAAGGGTTGCTGCGGCAGGCTCTCCCCTCATCAGACCGCTTCGCGGCCAGCTTCTCCCCCAAGGGAGAAGCCGTTTTTCCGTTGACAAAACGCCCCTGCTGTACTACCATTATACTGTATATAAAATAAGGTATAGGGGGTTCTTTATGAAATACGGTTTTATCGGCTGCGGCAACATGGGCGGGGCCGTGGCACGCGCGGTCTGCAAGGGTGCCGGCGCCGGGGATGTGCTGCTGGCCAACCGCACGCCCGCCAAGGCACAGGCATTGGCCGAGGAACTCGGCTGTGCCTGCGGCACAAATGAGGAAGTCGCCAGCATCTGCGATTTCATCTTTCTGGGGGTGAAGCCCCAGATGATGGCCGACATGCTGGACGAGCTGGCCCCCGCGCTGGAAGCCCGCGCCGAGAGCCGCCCCTTTGTGCTGGTCACGATGGCGGCGGGGCTGTCGATGCAGCAGATCCGCATGATGGCCGGCAGCGGCTACCCCATCATCCGCATGATGCCCAACACCCCCGTGGCGCTGGGCGACGGCATGATCAAGTATTGCTCTGACGATGTGGAGCCGGACAAGCTGAACGAATGGCTCACCGCCATGGCCCCCGCGGGCCGTTTGG